>JAGQPV010000316.1 GCA_020426545.1 Planctomycetaceae bacterium | reverse complement strand
TCTGCATTTCCATGAACTCAACCATCGGTTCATCCCGATCGGCGAGTACACCGCGGAGCTGGCTGATGGCGGCTCCGGTGAATTCGGGGCCTGAATGGCAGTTAATACACTTGCCCTCATTCAGGAAGATGTTAAGCCCCTCTTTGGCCAGCGAGCTGATGGCGGATTCATCACCATCAATGTACTTGTCAAACGGAGACTCATCGGAAACGAGCGTCGATTCATACAACATGATCGACAGTCCCCAGAACATGGCGAAGTTCGCTTCCATCTGGGTGTAGCCATCAGGGGTGAGTTCCTCGCTGCTCCAGTACTCCTTCGGGAAGGCCTTGCCGATGAGCTCGGCGTAGCTCAGATCCTTTTTGAAACCCTTCTTCGGGCTGGCCGAGTACTTGCCGAGAACACTGTCTTTCCGGTCGATCTCCTGCAGTGCGAGGGGAGGCAGCTGCAGCATCTTCCGTCCCAGTTCCGGGAACGTCCGGGCGTGCCACGCCATTTCCACTTCATTATTTGGCGGGCCAACGGCCTGCGAAGCCAGCGAAGCATTGTCGAGCAGGATCCGTTTCTGTTTCAGTCCACCCTTTTTCGAGGCGGTCACCCAGACCCTGGCATCCGGGTCCATGTCGCCAAACGGGTTGACTCCATTGAAGAACCGGTTGGCACGGCCATCCCAGAACTGGCGGTCATTGAAGACCGCGTTGATCACGCTGGGAGAGTTGCGACCGGTGACCTGCCGTGCGTTGGCTCCATCGAAGTGAAACACAGGATCCGGAACCAGAATGCCGACATCGACAGGGCTCCCGTCATTGATCCTGACGAACTCCTTTTTGATCACGCCCTGCGCGCCAGCGATTTCCGACGTATCGAAAATCACGGGATTGCTGTTGCTGCGTTTCCGGTCAGGGTCAGCCAGCCGGTGGAACGGGAAGTCCGACGAGGTCAGCTGATAGTTGGCCCCGCGGAATGAACCGCCGTTCGGGGCAACTGTGTTCTTCGTCCGGCTGTCGGCACCCGCGTGGAAATGGCAGGTGGCGCATGCGGTGCGGCCGTCGCTGCCGACCTGCATGTCCCAGAACAGCGCCTTGCCCAGCGCAATCGCAGCCTTCTCATCGTCGACGTAGTCTTTGAGATCCGGCGGCAATGGCACCGGCACCGAATCGAGCGGACCGATCAGCGGAACGTCTGCGTCCTTGCCCTTCTTGTCCTCCTTGCCTTTCAGTTTGTTCTTCAGCGCCTTCTTGATTTCCTTGAGGAACTCCTTCTCCTCCTTGCTGGCTTTCTTCTCCGAAGCAGCGGAGCTGGCCACGGGAGTGCTGACGATGGCCGTCATTGCTCCTAACCCCAGCACCAGGCCAAATAACCAGACTTTTCGCTTTCGGAACAACAGCAGCATGACGTCAGCCCCCTGAGATTTGCTCTGACCTGAGCTCACCTGACTCAGGTCCAGAGCCAATCTTCAGCGGAAGGGGCAGGTGATTGCACGAGGCAACAGCGAGGGAATCTGCCGATTGACCATCCAGCCGTAGATCCTGCTGACAGAGGAGCATCTGCCGGTGTGATGTCTTCGGGCAGCAGTCCGTCCGGAAGTGTCGGTCTGACGTTCCTAAGTGACGTGAATCTGCCGGAATCGATTCCGGTTTCTGGCGTCTGCACCCCGAAATTCGGGTGTGTCAGCACGGTTCAAGCGATTGAAAGGGCCCGTTGCCATTGTGCCACATCACAGGGCAACGGGGGCATCATGCGGAAATCACCCGATCATGTTCCCGGACGGGGCGGTAACGCGACGCCGTCCGCGATAACCGCCCGAGAGCCGCCCGGTGCGGCAACCACCTGCGGCGGCAGCGGCTGACGAATGCAGGGTCAGTAAGTGGGCGTTACCGTCATCCGCAGTCCCCCGGTGTTGGACAGTTCCCGGATTCCAGGCCCGGTGCGGTGTTGCACGACCGCTCAAAGGGCGGGGGCAGGCGGAGAGGCGAGCAGATGGGCAGCAGGCAGCCACGATCACTGTCACTCGACGCCCCCTCAACCTTAAGCCGCCGTCCGCAGCCACCGACAAACCAGTCAAGGTGTTATCCTTGCCGGACAGTCCAACAGAGTGGGCATCGGCCAGGTGACAGGAGGCGGCAGTCGCTGGGGATCGGAGTTCATCGCCCCGGTTCTCTCTACAGTATCGAACCGGCGAAGACGCTCAAGCTGGAAAAGTTCGGCGGCGTCAAGCCCACGCCTTACTCGGGCGGCGGGACACAGGTCGTGCGCGGTTTCGTGCAGGTCAGGACAACCGGGGTCTACGAGTTGCGGCCCGGCTACGGCGGATCGACGGACAACATCATGGAGATCGAAGGTCGGGAGGTCTATCGCCGGGAGCCCGGCAGGGAGGCTGTCCACACCCACATCAAACTCACCGGGGGCAGGAAAGTCCCATTCAGGATCACGTACCTGACCGATCAGGCCAATGGACCTGGCTGGACTGCACGGGTCGACATCCCCGGCACGCTGGCGACCGTGGTGCAGCAGGACGGGAAGTTCCCGTACCTCATCGACGATCAGAGCAACTGGATTGACAGGAAGGACGTCTGGTACAGGGGAGTCGTGACCGCGACGGCGGACCAGTGGCGCAGCGTGGGATGCGGAGCCGGAGACAACAGCATCGGGCCGGAACTCGGTTTCGGGCACATCGTCGGCGATTACCACGAGGAGACTGTGCTGATCCTTAAGGCGTCCCAGGGCAACCGTTCCCTGGGCTGGGATTACCTCCCGCCCGGCAGCGAGCGGTTCGAACACGACGGGTTCGCCTACGCGGGATACAGGAACTCACCCGCGCGGTGGGAGAAGGGCACGAAGCCCAGGCCGATCAACTGGTACGCAGGCAAGCAGTACGATGACTGTTTCGGCGCGGCCCATGAGGTGCTGGAGAATTTCGACACCGAGTTTCCTCACTGGAAGGGCCGCGGCTACGAGATCGCCGGCTTCGTCTGGCTTCAGGGTTTCAACGATATGGTGAGCCGGGACGTGTATCCCCAGCTTCCGAAGGACTCGGAGGGCAATCGGATTGCAGAATACAGCGAGTTGATGGGCGACTTCATTCGTGACGTGCGAATTGCCCTCGACGCGCCGCAGATGCCGTTCGTGACTGGTGTGATGGGCGTCGGAGGCGACGACGCCAGCAAGGGCTACGAGGCCAGTCTGGAATTCCGCAAGGCGATGGCAGCGCCCGCCGCACTGCCCGAGTTCAAGGGCGACGTCGTGGCCATACCCACTTCGCCGTTCCGGGACGAACCGTTCGCCGCCATTCAGATCAGGTACGAGAAGGTTCGGCAGATGGCATACCTGCTGCGAACGAAGAACAGGAACGCGGCCAACGCCGATGGCTCGATGCCGAAGGACGAGCAGCGTGCATGCCTGAAGGAGTACGAGACGAAACTGGTGACACCGGAGGAGGTCGCTCTGCGGCAGCGGGGCGCGTCTAACGCCGGCTACCACTACCTGGGGTGCGTCAGGGCGTTCGCACCCATGGGGAAGGCGTTCGCGACAGCAATCCTTGAAATGCGGAGCCAGCGCGAGCAGCGGTAGACGAACGACGCCGATCAGTCTCGGCACTTGAACCAATCGCACGAAAACACGAAGCGAATGAGCATCCATCCGGGCCACTGGCTCGGCAACTCAGCGAAAACAAGTCGAGGAACTGACTGCATGTCGAACTTCGTCCGCCTGGCTTTCAGCACGACTCCGATCCGGTCGGTTCTGATCGGTCCTGCCGTCATCGGCGTCATGCTGCTGGGATCAAATGCCAATGCCGCAGACTCAACGACACATTCGCACCCGCCGCAACGCGCCCTGCCGGTGCCGATTGAGCGTGCCCGAACCACAGGACCGGCGTATTACGTGGATTCAGCTCATGGCGACGACGCGAGTGACGGGGCGGCTGCGAAACCGTGGAAGACGATGCAGCACGGAGTCCGCCAGCTCAAGCCTGGCGATACGCTCTATCTGCGCGGAGGCATCTACCATGAGACGGTCTATCTGACCCGCTCCGGAACAGAAGAGTCTCCCATCGTGATCGCTGCGTATCCGGGCGAACTGCCGGTGCTCGATGGCGGATTGCGTGAGTTTCTCGATTCACCCGTCACCAGTTGGGAGCCAGCGAAAGACGGCGTAGCGGGAGAATACGTCTCCACCAGAACCTATCCGCAGGCTGTGGACCGGAAAGTACCTCATCAGTTCCTGCCGGGAGCCTGGGAGCCGATGTGGGGGCTGGAGGAACAGCGACCGTTGGCGCTGGGGCACTTCGCAGATTCGATGGTCCCGCTGCACGGGTATCGTACCCTCGAAGATCTGCGGTCGACCAGCGAGTTCCAGCCCCGAAACAGGAACGAGGGAGCCGTGTATTGCGGCCCCGGGTTGTGGCTCAACCGGAAAACCAGCCGCATCCACGTGCGACTGGCTCACAACCATCTGCCGGGTCTGGGAGAACGGGCCTATCGCGGCGAAACCGATCCACGCAGGTTGCCGCTGGTGGTGGCGGTGGGCTTCGGGGACGATGTGCTGCGAGTCAACGGAATTAACCATGTCCGCATTGAGGGACTTGTGTTGCGCGGGGCAACGGGCAGTCCCATGATCCACGTCTACGGCTCACAGGACATTCAGTTCGATCACCTGACGGTCTTCGGCGGTTTTCCGGCCTTGCTGATCAATGCTTCGCAGAACGTCCGGGTGACTCACTCGGCGTTTCGCGGTCTGGCCGCACCGTGGTCGGGTCGGGCGCACATGAAATATCGCGGCACGGCAAGCTATCAGATCGTGCTGCAGAACGCTCAGCCCTACAACGAGGACATCGAGTTCGCCAACTGCGAGTTCACCGACGACCACGACTTCGCCTTTCTGCGTTACGTCAGAAATCTGCAGTTTCATCACAACTTTGTTGACAACTTCAACGACGACGGGCTGGAGTGCGGCGGCAAGCTCCGCTGGCACACATTCCACATCCATCACAACCGCATTGGCGCGTGCCTGGGCGTGCTCCAGCAGCATGAGATTGACAGGGACGAGTCACCTGCCACGCATGACCCCGACACGGGAATGTACGTCTACCGCAACATCTTCGATCAACGCGCAGGGGTCTATTACCACCTCCCGGCCGAGCCTGATCCCAGCGGTGCTTTTCTGCATCACGAAGGACACCTGCTCAGCGACCACGGCAGCCCCCTCTACCCGGTGCTCCGCGCCTATCACAACACGTTTCTGCGGCGAGGCCCGGTCTTCCGTAACTACTTTCTGTTCGGTCTGGGAGCGGTCGGATTACGCGACACGGAACGCGATGTGTTCAACAACCTGTTCGTACAGGCCGACCGGGTTCCCGGGGCTGTGATCCTCGGCAAAGAGGCTCCTGTCCTGCGTGAGGGCGGCAATCTCCTCTGGGGTCTCAAGGAGGGACCGACGCAGGCCACTGATCCGTTTGCCAGACTCCGCAAGTCGCCGCTGTTCGAGGAGAGCAGAAAGATCTACGAGCCGGGCTGGACAACCCGGGACATCGTCGCCAACCCGCGATTCGTCGCACTCGACGAAGATGGCCGGGCGACCTCGGACCTGCGACTCTCAGTCGGCAGTCCGGCAATCAACAATGGTCTGAAACTTCCGGCCGCGTGGCCGGATTCCGATCGGGAAGCGGACGAGGGACAGCCAGACATCGGAGCGATTCCGTTTGGTGGTCAACCCTGGGGAGTGGGCGTCGATGGACGCATCCCCGTCTTTGGCGATGTGAACACCAAAGCACCGTAGAACGGTCCTCGCAGATCCAGCAACACAACAGATCAAACCGGCCCCGGCTCGATTTCTTCCGCCGCCATGCCACGCTGCCCCCGGACGAGAACTATGCCGACTGGCTCCCGCCAGGCCGCTATGTCGAGCAGCATCCTCTACTCCACGACAACCTCCAGGCCACGGAGGCCCGGATCGACGTGACCGAACCCATTTATGGGAGACCGCTGGGCCAGGTCTGTCTCCGCCCGGCGAATCTGATCCGGCTGGAAGAACTGGTCGGTGCCGGCACGGCAGTAGCCCGCAGGGAACGGGAGAGGGAAGCCGCCTGGCTGGCTCTGGAATTCATGCAGACAAAGTATCCCGATCTGGAGGTGGTGTTTCCCGAAGTGGAGCAGCCGAGCTGAAGCAGCTCTGGAATTTGAATTGACTGCTGATGCGAACCTCGAGCACGAGGCAGAAGCCACGAAATTGACTGCCTGGTTCGACAGCGACACGTTCACATCAAGGCAACATTCAGACTGACGCGTTTCCACAGCGACCGATCGACGAAGGGAGGCCAGTCGGCCCGTGTCAGCTGCCTCTCTCCTGGTCTTCGCAACTGTGGAAGAATGTCGATTACCGTTCAATGACCGTCCTCAGTGCCATCAGGCGGTGGCGCTGCCTCTTCCCGGGTGGTGTCGTGATCTTCCGAGGGCGGTGCCGGCTTCCCGCCCTGAATTTTCCTGATGGCTTGAGCAGTCAGCACCACACGAAATCCGTTCACGAGGAAACTGGTTGTCGGCGGATCGGCGGAACGCCGGGCAGACCGGACGGCCGACGACTGCGTGCTGAATGCGCCGCCACGCGTCACACGACGCCCCTTCCTGGTCGTCCGCACTGGATCGATCACGTGTGCGGAATCGTACGGGCCATATCCGTCCAGACACCATTCCCACACATTGCCATGGAGATCGAAAAGTCCAAGGGGGTTGGGCGCCTTCTGCCCCACCGGCTTCGTGCCCACGCCCCCGTGATTCTCATACCATGCATGGTCCGCCAGCCGGGATTCCTCATTGCCAAAGCTGTACCGCCCCGGATTCCCGGCACGGCAGGCGAACTCCCACTCGGCTTCGGTCGGCAGCCGGCAGGTGGCACCGGCCGGTCTGCTCAACCACTCGCAGAATGCCATGGCGTCATTCCAGGAAACGTTGACCACCGGATGATCGTCGGCTGG
>JAGQPV010000315.1 GCA_020426545.1 Planctomycetaceae bacterium | reverse complement strand
ATGCGGACCGAAGCGCCGCAGCTGCCAACCCATCTGCTGGCGGAAACTCACCGCTGGATTACGCCCGTGGGACGCTTCATTCGGACCACCAGTCTCGATGAACTGCCGCAGCTGTGGAGCATTCTGCGGGGCGACATGAGTTTTGTGGGCCCCCGCCCTGCCCTGTTCAATCAGGACGATCTGATGGCGCTCCGAAACAGCCACGGCGTGCAGCGGCTGTTACCCGGCATCACCGGCTGGGCACAGATCAACGGGCGGGACGAGCTGTCCATCGCCCGTAAGGTCGAGCTGGATGCGTACTATCTGCGGCATCAGAGCCTGCTGCTGGATCTGCGAATCCTGCTGCTGACCGGCGTGCGCGTGCTGCAGCGGGACGGGATCCGGCAGGCCGATGAAACTGACGGAAGCGCACCGGGGCAAGGTGCATCCGGCAGGGCGGACCACGCACCGTCAAACTCCCGGCAGACAGCCGCCTGAGAGATACCGGCAGTGCAGGTGACCAGGCAGGCGGTGCCGCCTCAGGCCACGTCGCTCTCCTGCCCGAGACCGGGCCTGCGGGGATATGGCCACCGGGCCAGGAGTTCCGCGGGAACGTCCACCATCGCGAAATCTGCATCCACTCCCGGGCGCTGATCCCGGCAGTACCGCATCATTTCCCTGTCCGGGTGGATCCAGGTGTGATTGTGGTCGTTGTGCGGGGAGCGGAGCACCAGATGCCCGAACCCGACGCCGCGATACAGCTGCCCGCCCCGGCGGATGATTTCCATAACCAGTCGGGTGTCCACGGAACGTGGAACGGGCTGCCAGCCGCCCAGATTCAACAGTTCCTCCCGTGGCAGGCACAAGGTATTTCCTGACATGCGAAACCCCGTCAGCTCGCTGGATCGCATGGAAAATCTGATCGTCATGTTGCTGGCAGCCAGGTAGATATATTCTGCCGCCTTACCGACCATGGTCGCGCCGGAATACTCGTAGATTCTGGCCAGATCGCTCAGGTGCCCCGAGCTGTACAGGTCGTCGTCATCCCACTTGACGATCAGCTCGCCGGAAGCAGCCGCGGTGACTTGATTCAGCACGTCTCCCAGCACGCAATCGTCCGTTGCGCGAAGGATGGTCAGGCGATCGCCCAGCCAGTTCCGGGCCAGTGATTCGTCTTTCCTGGTGAATGCACTCCCGTGAAACCCGGCAATCACTTCAAAATCCGGGTAGTCCTGTGCCGCCAGCAGCTGTGCCCAGAATTGCAGCATCTTCGGGCGTCTGGTCACAGCCAGCACACTGATTCGCCTGGGCCGCAGGGCTGTTTTTCCGCTGGCGGTCAGCAGTCGGTTCCAGGTGGAGCGCATCGACAGAGAATCGAGAACGGCCGACCACTGCCTGAAGGCGATGCGGTCCCGCTGGTACGGATTCCGCAGGTCTGACGGCTCTGTACTCCGCCACAGATCAAGCACTTTGTCCGGCAGAAATCCCCGCAGGCCGCTGTCATCCGTCAGGCAGACGGGCAGGCCAACGGCTGCCGCATGCGTCAGCACGGCGGCCCTCAGGCGAGGATCCGAATGATTGTCCGGACGATCCAGCAGTCCTGTGAATTTCTGCAGTTTCCGGCGCCAGGTATCGGGGCGGGCACGCAGTGCTTCCAGACCGGGAACATGCAGCAGACTGGCGGGCTGGCCGGAGGGGGCGAGCGGAGCCCTGCCACCGGGGATGGTGGACAGGGCGGCGAACCGGTCCGTGAGAGCCACGTGATAACCCAGGGGGGTGAATCGATCGCTGACCGGCCAGGGGATGCTGGAGACATCGCAGAACACTGGCTGTCGGCTCTCACAGCGGGAATGATATTCGCCGGTCGGCTGGAGAATGATTCCGTTTTCGACCCGGTTGTCCTGCGAAGCGGGGGAGGCCGTGGTCGGAGTCACCCCGGCTGTCTGAAATCCCGCGGCGACGGGGCCACGGAAATCGGCTGTCAGGCCCAGGGACTGGATTCTGGCGGCGGCATAATGACGTCCGGTGAATCCATAGCAGAGCCGCTCCAGTCGGGCACAGGTTCTGAGGGGTAGATACTTTCTGATTCGTCTGTAGAACTGGTCCACGTGGATTTTCGTTCTCCACGAACCCGAGATCAGACGCTGCAGTCTGCTCGGCCGGTGCTGCGGCAGCGTCTGATTCTCTCTGTTTCCCTGATCGCGGGATTCCTCAGCGACCGGGGCTGTTCTTGCGAGTTGGCCCGAAGAGACCTGGCCCGGAGAGACGTCTTCAGCGGGGCGGGGCGGGTGGGACTGCTTCATGCGACGCAGCTTTCCTGCCGGGTAGCCGGTTGCCCGGGATAAGCCCACCGGGCAAGCAGGTCCGCGGGGGCATCCACCATCGCGAAGTTCGCATCAGCTCCCGGGCGTTCGTCCCGGGTATAGCGACGGAGAAACTTCTCCTTGACTTTCCACGTGTGACGGTGGTCTCCGCGAAGCGAACGCAAAACCAGATGCCCGAAGCCGGCCGCGCGATACAGCTGGCCGCCCTGCCGGAACATCTCTCGGATGAGCCGTGTATCGACAGAGTTTGGCACCGGCTGCCAGCCGCCCAGTTTCAACAGATCTTCCCGTGCCAGACAGAGTGTATTACCGGATGCGAAAGTGCCCCGTCGTTCCGTCGAGTTCAGAGACAATCGCAGAGTGCAGTCGCTCGAGGCCAGATAAATAAACTCAATCGTTTTTCCAACAATCGGCGTGCCGGCGTGTTCATAAATGCCGGCCAGGTCACTCAGGTGCCGGGTGCTGTAGAGATCGTCGTCGTCCCACTTGACGACCAACTCGCCGGAGGCAGCAGCGGTGGCCCTGTTGAGTACTTCACCCAGAACACACCTGTCGGGAACACGAACGACTGTCAGTCGATCGCCCAGCCAGGCCCGGGCCGCTGCTTCGTCTTCTCCCGTGAAGGCGCTGCCGTGCAGAGCGGCGATCACTTCAAAATCGGGGTAGTTCTGGGATGCCAGCAGAGGAGCCCAGATTCGAATCATGCCGGGACGCCTGGTGGCCAGCAGCACGCTGATCCGCCGGCACGGCAGAACCTCCGTTCCGCTGGAGGCCAGCAGCCTGTTCCACATCGGCCGCATCGACAGCGTGTTCCGCACGGTACTCCACTGACTGAAGGCAATCCGCTGCCGGAGGCAGGGATCCCGCAGGTCCGCGGGAGACACGTTCAGCCACTGGTCGAGCACTTCATCCGGCAGAAAGCCCCGCAGGCCCCGGTCATCGCTCAGACAGACCGGCAGGCCAACGGCGGCTGCATGCGACAGGACAGCGGCCCGCAAATGGAGGTTCCGGTGGTTGTCCGCGTGATCGAGCAGCCCCCGGTACTGCTGAAACCGGCGTCGCCAGCTGTCTGGCTCTGAACGCAGCGCAGCCAGATTCGGCACGGTGAGCAGTTTGGCGGGCCGTCCCTCCGGATCGAGCGGAGCCCGAGCCTGCGGGCCGGTGCAGACAGCGGCAAACCGTCTGGAGGGAGTCACGCGAAAGCCCAGAGGGGTGAATCCGTCGCTGACAGGCCACGGAAGCTGAGAGACGTGGCGGGCAACCTTCGACTGCTGTCCGCTCCCGGCGGACGCAGGAAGGTGCACGATGATGGTATCCGTTTCCGGGGACGTGGTGTGTTCCGCGCCGGTCCCCGACGGTTCCTCTTTCACGGTGCCGGTACGAAATCCTTCTGTCAGCGGGCCGTGGAACTCCGCGGTGAAGCCCAGCGAACGGACGGCGCCGGCTGTGCGGTTGTGTCCGGTGCACCACCACAGAATCTGTTCCAGTTGGTCGGCTGCTTTCGGGGAACAGAAACGTCTGAGTCGCTTGAACAGCGCCTCCACGAGAAACGGGCGGGACAGACGGTCGGTCAGCTGCCGCAACTTCCCGCTTCCGGCCAACTGAAGACGAGCGAGGTGAGACTCGTCCCTGTCAGATTTTTTATTCACGGCACGCGTCGCACAGGGAGGGCACAAAGATGACTCAGACACTGACTGTATCTGCTTCCGGGGAGACACTTTGTAATGCGGTCCGCTGCGCTGTTGCGGGGCACGACTGATTCCGGGGGGACGCGTGGTTCCTCTGTTGCGGCGGTCTTACAGGGGGCAGCGCTCCGGCAGGGTGTTTCAACAGATAATAACAGCCGGCGGCATAACCTCTCCACCAGGTTGCCTCAAGGTGGAGGCTGTAGCCAATCGGTCGGGGAATTTTAATAATGGCGGAGAGACAACTCCGGGATCGCCGGTAGACGGACTTGAATATGTGAAGCAGACGGTTCTGCCCGCCATTTACCAGCGCACTGCCGATGCCGCCCTGATAGACGCGATGAATGGACCACTCGACCGAGCAGCGGGACGTGGGAACATAATGCCAGACAAGTGCCTGTGAGACATACTGCCCCCGCACCTGGCTGTGAAGCAGCCGCTGCTGCATTTCGCTTTCCTGGCCCCGCCCCATGCTTGCTCCACCGGGGCCGACAGCCGGATCGAATCCGCCCTGTTCGCGGAGGTCTCTGGCCCAGGCGGCCCAGTTGAATCCCAGAAAGAGGGGTTGGTCCACTTCCTGATCGCCATCCGGCAGAGACCACCCGCTGGCCGAGAGGGGCAGTCGGATCCAGGGCTCCGGAGGGACCTCGTATTCGGGCTGAACGGGGCCACCGAAGAAGGCGCGGTTCTCCGCTTCAGCCGCGGCTGTGGCATAGGCACACAGCGTCTGTGGTTCGAGGCGAACGTCATCATCCAGGAAGATCAGCAGTTCATCGCCGGTTTCTTCCAGCGCTCGGTTCAGGGCCGCGCTTTTATTTCCGGCTTCATGATAGAGATAGCGGATATTCAGGTGAGCGGGCGCGGCGCTGCAGATGGCCTCCACGCCGTCTCTGCCCCCGTTCTCAACGACCAGCATGCCCTGATATCCTGCTGGCAGTTGGCACGCTGCCAGCGAATCGAGAGTTCGGCGGAAGAGGGCCGGCCGCCCATGTGTCGCGATGACGATTCGAATAATCATAAATAGCAGCATCCGTTGCTGATCGCTGTTCCCTGAACTGCAGCCGTCCTGTGCCCGGGGAGTTCGTGGTTGTGATGAACCTCTGCAGACAGCCTGTGACGTAACCCCGCCACCAGGCGAACTCGAGTTTCATACTGTAACCGAGGGCCAGGAATGTTTCAGTGCGGGCTTCGCGATATTCTCTGAGGCGTATTCGGACGGATTGTGCTGTCCAGCTGATGAGACCTTTCTCGCGGATCCTCAGCCCGTACGCCACACCTCTTTCCCACGCCCGTCGGATGGACCATTCCACCGAGCAGCGGCTGGCGGGAACCCAGTGCCACACGAGGGCCTGTTCAACATAAATCGCAGCCACGCCGCGAGCATGCAGGCGGTGCTGCATCTCTCTTTCCTGGCCACCGGCTCCCGTCGTGCCACCAGGGCCGACTTCAGGATTGAAGCCACCTGCTGCACGCAGCTGATCGGCATAAGCTGCCCAGTTGGCTCCCAGAAACCTGGGGCTGTCGACCGTCAGGCTGCCGGCCGGGAGAGACCAGCCGCGGACAGAACCGGGCAGACGCAGCCAGGGCTGAGGGAGGACTTCGAGGTCTGCCTGCAGGGGACCACCGAAGTAAGCCGGGCCGGTTATCCTGGAGGCCGTGCGGACATAGGCGCACAGGATGTCCGGTTCCACCCGGACATCGTCATCCAGGAAGAGCAGCAGTTCGTCGTCAGCGTGCTCCAGCGAAAGATTCAGGGCTGCGCTTTTATTGGCCTGCGCCAGGTGCAGATAACAGACACGAAGCTCCCGGGGAGCCTGTGCCACAATTGCTTCCACTCCCTGCCGCTCTCCGTTCTCCACCACGGTCACCCCCAGAAAACCTTCCGGTTTCCGGCAGGAGGCCAGTGATTCGAGTAAACGCCGCAGCAGGCCTGGTCGCTGGTGGGTCGGAATCACAACCCGCAGTTTCACTGGTGCAACCCTGGGGCTGCAGCCATTCATTGTTGGGGAATTCATGTCCAGTTGTGGTTAACAGGTGCGCGAAACATAACAGACTCAACGTGTTGCGACCAGATATTTTGTCCCGCACCCTGGGTGAAACCAGCGAGCTGACTGCAGTGAACCGGGAGTGGTGACCCGACTGAGGTGAACTGCCAGTGACCAAAGACAGTTGTTACCTGTCCCGTCGGGGAACTTTTCCGCACTGCATCTCCCCCGGTTTGCGCCACATGCCTGATTTGCGGAAGAATATTCCGCTTGTCAGAAAGTCCCGCCGTACAGTATGGAGGGCATCCGACTTCAGACAATCACTCGCAGACAGGTTCGACCAGGCACTGCCAGGCTACTTTGATCATGAGCTGGATGAATCTGCTGATTCTGGGCTGTCTCTCCGTGGGCCATGCGGAACTGCTGGTTGCCGGGGTGAATCGACTGCATGCCGGGCGGATGCCGCTGCGTCGGTTGTTTCGGCGGCTGATCCAGCTGAAGCGGCTGCGTCACCTGCATGAACTGCTGATTCCGCTGTTTCCCGTCGTGCTGCTGTTCTCGGTGGGTCTGGGAGAGGGCGGTGTGCTGCAGGGCGGCCGCTGGCGCGATCTGCCCCTGCTGTGGCAGGTTGTGCTGTGCTTCTGTGCCGCCGGTTTTGCGGGGTTCTGCTGGTCGGTTCTCCGCTGGTGGCTGAAACGAGTTCCGGCGGCCCGTCTTCGGCTGACATCCCGCGTCATCGATCTGGAACGCGAAATGGGCTACCGCCCGACTGGCGCCGGTCCGCGGCAGATTCTGACGAAAGTCCCTGGAAATCAGCTGTTTCAGCTGGAGATGACGGAGCAGGAGCTGTGTCTGCCCGGTCTGCCCGCGGAGCTGGACGGGCTGTCGATCGTTCACCTGACGGATCTGCATTTCATCGGCACGATTGAGCGGGCCTGGTTTGAGGAAGTTCTGGCCCGCGCGGCGGAGCTGCGGCCCGATCTGTTTCTGTTTACCGG
>JAGQPV010000314.1 GCA_020426545.1 Planctomycetaceae bacterium | reverse complement strand
TCTGCAGCTCGCTGCGTGCGGCTCCCGCCAGCGGCAGGGCCGGCATCTGCACATGGTTCAGCTCGCCGATGGCCTTCTGGATTTCCACCAGCCCCGAGGCACCGCCAGTGTGGCCGAACTGCGCACTGGCCGCACCAAGCAACAGCGGCGTGTCGCGGTTTTCGCCATAGGTCCGCAGCAGAGCCACCGCTTCAGCGGCATCCCGTTCCGGACGGCCGCTGGCAGCTGCTTCCACCACGCTCACCTGGCCCGGCACAATTCCCGCGGCTTCGCTGCCACGGTGAATGGCCCGTTCGAATCCATCAGCCAGCGAATCACACCGGGCCACACCCATCCCATGGATGATTCCCTGAATCTGATTGCCGTCCCGCTTTGCATCGGAGAGACGTTTCAGCAGCAGCACGCCCACGCCTTCACCGGGCACCATTCCCGTGGAATCAGCGTCGAACGGCCCGGCGACATCATTGGTGGACAGCTGCCCGGCCCGGGCCTGGCTCTCATAGTAGGCATAGCCCATCGAGCGGGAACCGGCTGCGCAGATCATCATGTCGCAGTCGCCCGCCCGCAGCAGGTCGATGCAAGACGTCAGCGCTGCCATGGAGGAGGCATCCCCCGAATCCACCGCGGTCGCTCCGCCCATCAGGTCGAAGGTCTTGGTGATCCGCGAAGCCAGCGTGCTGGCGGTGAAACTGCCCGTTTCATCAATCAGTGCCGGCATCCGCTCCAGCAGAGCCTTCTCGTATTCAGCGGCAATCCCCGCAATAGCCTCTTCGCTCACGCCCCGCTTCCGCAGGCTGTCGGCCAGCGTGAGGTTGAAGTCCGGCAGCCGCAGTCCCATCTGCAGCTGATCGGCGAACTCCCCGCAGAACACGGTGCCCACAACCACACCGGTCCGCATGCGGTCGTAGGGCTTGTCTTTATCGTAACCGGCATCGCGGAAGGCCTGATCGGCCGCATCCAGCAGCATGAACTGCAGCGGATCGGCGGTCTGCAGCTGCCGGGGCGGAACCTTGTGCCGCTTCCAGTCGTACTCGAAGTCGTCGATGAACCCGCCCGTTCGAGCGGGAACACGCCACAGTTTCTGAGGATCGGCTTCGTAGCCCAGCGAAATATCCCAGCGATCAGCGGGAATTTCCTGCTTGATGCTGCTGCCGGTTTTCAGCACGTCCCACAGCGCGTCGACCGTGCGTGCGCCCGGCAGCACGGTTCCCATGCCGATGATGGCAATCGGTTCCTGCTGCTCTGGTGGCGGAGCGGTCCCGCTGCCACCGGCGGGAAACAGCCTGCGGCTGACTTCCGGTACATACTCTTCGAGAGCCACGTGCACGTTCAGCCCGCCGATGCCGAAGGCATTGACAGCGGCCCGGCGCGGCTCGTCGGCCGAGGGACGGTCCCAGCGAGTCGGCTCCAGGGGCACGTAAAACGGCAGGTTGGCCCAGTCGATCGTGTCGTTCAGCTGCTTGACATTGATCTGCGGCGGAATCACTCCGTGCTGCATCGCCAGCACGGTTTTGACCAGGCTGGCCAGTCCGGCGGTTTCCAGCGTGTGGCCCACATTGGCCTTCACACTGCCGACGGGAATTCTCGCACCGGCCGGGAATTCTCCCGCACAGATTTCCGCCAGGGCGCTCATCTCAGTCGCATCACCCACCTGAGTCGAGGTCGCGTGCATCTCGATGAACTGCAGATCGGAAATCTTCAGCCCGTTGCGGTAAGTCCGGCGGATGGCCTCAATCTGGCCTTCCTTGCGGGGAGCCCACAGGCTCTTTCCCTTACCGTCAGAAGAAATGCCGATTCCGCGGATAACGGACAGAATGTTGTCTCCGTCGGCAACCGCTTTCTCCAGCGTCTTCAGCAGCACGACCGCATAGCCTTCCGCCGCCACCAGGCCGTCGGCATCGTTGTCGAACGGACGGGAGCCGCTTGGGCTGACGGACTGGGCCTGCGAAAACAGGACGAGAACATCCTGATGGCAGTAGGAGGCCCCGCCAATGACGGCCATGTCGATCTGACCCAGCTGCAGGGCGCGGGCTCCGTGGCCCAGGGCCCGCAGCGAAGACGCGCAGGCCGCGTCGAATGACATCGACGGACCATCCAGCCGAAACCCTTCCGAAATCACACCGGCGGCATGATAAGCGTTCGAGCACAGAATCAGCCGCGGGTCGCCGTCGGTAAACTCGGAGCGGACCGAATCGACAATCTCCCGGATGACGGCTTCACGCTCCGCGGCCGGCAGCGCATCAAAGCCGGGGACCTCGCGGAGGTACTGTGCGGTCATGCCGATCAGTCGGGCGTAGATCACCCGGCCCGACAGCGAACTCGGCGGAGTGTGGCCGATATACACACCGGTACGGCAGTCGGGGGGATTCGCGGGATCCATCCCCGCATGCCGGAAGGCGGCCGCCGCGGTTTCCGCCAGCTTCAGGTGAACCGCATGCGAATGACGCAGCAGTTCATCGGAAATGGGAGCAAGGTCGCGATTGAAGGGGCGGTTCTCCGTAATGCCGCCCAGCTTCGTATACGAGCGATTCCGCTTGCTCTTATGCGGATCGTAGGCCAGAGCCGGATTGAACCGTTCCGGCGGAAGTTCGCCCAGTTCGGTTCGGCCTTCGATCAGCAGTTTCCAGAAATCATCGAGGGTCTCTGCTCCCGGAAGCCGGGCAGACATACCAACGATCGCCAGAGGAATATCAGCAGCATGTACCATAGTGTGTCGCGTCCTGATCGGTCCGACCGAGCGGATTGTCTTCTCAGCAGGGGGGTCTGCTGCTTCTGGTTGCCACTCTCCTGGTGGTGCAGACGGGAGTCTGCAGGAAGTGCCGGCCGCGGAATTCAACCAGCAGCGGATACCGACAATTCGAGTCGGTGAGGCACTTCTCTTTGTATAGTCGGCGTGTTTGGGGTAACTCTGGAACAGTAACCGGACTTTTCCAGCTGCACCGGCTGTTCCTGCTGTACCAGCCAGACCGGAAAAGCAGGGTTCCAGAGAGTGGTGTCAGACCTGTTGTCACAGTTCCCCGTCCTGCGGCAACCAGCGGAAACTGCCGGCTGCTGGTACGGGCTTCCCGGGAATCCTCGCCTCTGGCGCCCTGCCAGTGCATCATGACCTGCGGGGACTGCCGGTCCGTTCCCTGGGAGATTCACCAACCACTTCCGCAGAGGAATTGCTCTGACGGGTGGAGGTGAGAAGCATCCATACAATGCTGCAGGCCCGGGCCGTTCCGAAAATCGGAACGGTGCCGGGCTTGAGCGTTCTGTCAGCCAGCGGGACTGTTTTCCGCAACCTGTGCGGAAAAGGTTCCGTCCACAGCTGTGTTCCGTGTCTTCTCAATACACCTCATCGGGGGCACCTGTGGCCCGCTCCGCACGAATCGACCAGTGACTCCTGCTTCAGGCCTGTCCGGTCACCCCGACATTCATTCCTCTGAATTAACGCGTTCCCGCCTTCAGACCGTTTCCCGCCGGGGCAGGCCGGAGAGGAAGCCCAGCACGTGCCGCAGAGTCGGGTAGTCATCCAGCGACATCTCGGAGACATCGTCCATCTGGATTTCGAACTGCTCAGACAGCTCGCCGAACATCTGGGCCTTCTTGATGCTGTCGATGCCGAGGTCGGCTTCGAGGTCGGCATCCAGCTCCACCATCTCTTCGGGATAGCCCGTCTGCTCCACCACGAAGTTGATCAGGAACTGCTCCAGCTCTTCGTTGTCCATGCTGGAACCGCTGTCCGTGGCCACCGACGCTGCCGGGGCTGGCGTTTCCACTGCCACAGCCGGAGCGGCCGGGAGAGCGGAACCATTCGTCGGAGCGGGAGCAGCGACCACAGCCGGCTGAGTGGCAGCCGCTTCGCCACCGGAAGGCGTGGCATTGTTCTGCAGAAATTCGCGAACGTGATTCAACGTGGGGAAGTCATCCAGCGACAGCTCCGAGACATCCGTCATCTGAATCTCGAAGTGCTCGGCAAGTTCGCCGAACAGCTGAGCCTTCTTGATGCTGTCGATGCCAAGATCGGCTTCGAGGTCGGCATCCAGTTCCACCATCTCCTCGGGGTAACCGGTCTGCTCCACCACGAAGCTGATCAGGTACTGCTCCAGTTCGGCCGTATCCATGCCGGTCCCGGCAGCCGGTTCAGCGGCGGGTGCCGAAGCAGCGACCGGAGCAGGTGCAGCCACCGGGGTGGCCGCCACGGCCGGAGTCAGCAGGGCGGCACCATTCGTCAGCGGGGCCGTGCCGGCTCCGTTCTGGTGTCCGTTGGCTGCATGTCCGTTGACTGGCTGCGAGGCTGCCGGAGCTGGCGCCGCGCTGGTCTCAGCCGGGCTGCCGGAAGCGGTGGCATTGCTCTGCAGGAAGTCACGAACGTGGTTCAGAGTGGGGAAGTCGTCCAGCGACAGTTCCGAAACGTCGGTGATCTGCACTTCGAAATGCTCAGCCAGTTCACCGAACAGCTGGGCCTTCTTGATGCTGTCGATGCCGAGGTCGGCTTCGAGGTCAGCATCCATTTCCACCATCTCTTCCGGATAGCCTGTCTGCTCGACCACGAAGTCGATCAGGTACTTCTCCAGATCGGCCGTGCTCATGCCGGTTCCCGCTTCGCTGCAGCAGGAGCTGTCACTGCACGGGGCAGCTGTTCCATTCACTGGAGCCGGAGCACTGGAGACAGGCTGAGCAGCCGGTGTGAAGGGTACAGATCGCGGAGCGACCGGCTGCGGCGAAACAGCCGCTGCACCATTGGTGCCGTTTGCACCCCCGGTGTGATGTCCATTGGACGCAGGCCGTGCGGCAACAGGAGGCGGTGTCACCTGTCGTACGGAAGCCTCAGCGGGATCCGCTGCCGACTTCATCCGCATCTTTTCGCGGCGGAGCCCGGTGGCGTCAAAATGAATGATCCGGGCAGAGCCGGTGCTCTCGCTGGCCGCAGCCTGCGAAGGAGTGACCGCATCAATCGTTGAACTCACTTCAGCACTCCGTATCATGCAGAGGAAACGAACATTCCTGTCCGGGCGCAGCGATCCCACAGGCTGACCTCCGGCCCGTTGCCGGAAGAAATCCCTTCGCTTTGCGCAGCATCGTGCGTGATTCATCCACAGAGCCCCTGACCCGCCGGCTCTCAAATGAGAGCACCGCTCTGATCAGCCCAGCCTGTGATGGAATGAATCATCCCCGGTCATCCAGCCGGTCCAGGGCTGTTGATGACGGAACAGCGGTGGTTCACGTGACCGCTGCATTGCAGAACCTGGACCCAGTTGCTCAGGTTCCGCTCATCCCTGACTGACAATAATCGCTGTCAATCCCGCATCAGGCACCTGCCGCCGCGTCGTTACGACCAGTGGCGACATTACAGAGTGCCTGTTTCAGTTCGGGCATCGGTACACCGTTGCCCTCAATAACCAGTCTGCCGACTGCCATGGCCTCGTCCACCGACTGCCTGCTGTCAGACAGTCCGCGAAACGTGCCGGTATTCAGGTAGAAGGTCGCAGTGCACTGAGACGTCAGACCTGGACGGGCTTCAATCACCCGGCCATGGTTCAGTCGCAGTTCCCACTGACCACCTCCCGGTCCGTTCACCTGAAGTCCCACCACTCCATCCGCAGCGGTCCCGGCTGAGGAAGAAGGAATGTGACTTCTGATAAATTGACCGACGCTGAACTCAGGTTTCACAGTTTTCGGACGTGGCCAGCCAAATCCGCTCTCAATTGCGTAACGGCACATCAGCGTCAGCATGTCCCTGTCCACTTCGGGGCAGGGAAGATGAGGTGCCGCTGCGATCGTATTCGAACAGTCAAAGACAGGATCATCCTGCCAGTACGAGCGGTAAACACCCATCTGTTCGAAGAAGAATGATTCAAATTCGGTCCAGTCGAAGTTGTCCTCCAGAGCCCGGCTCTGCGGGACGGCGAACTCAAGACTGGACGTCTGAAAGACGCGCTGCATATCTCCCACGCGTGTCCGCTGGCGGGGCGTGAGATGATAAGTCCGGCCATGCAGATCAGGCCGCTGATGAATCCAGGTCATCACCGAGGACACCCAGTCCACGGGAATGAAATTCTTGTATTCGTCGCCGGTCAGCTTGAGCAGTTCCAGCAGGCGGTCTCCCGCCTCATCGATTCTCTCAGCCAGAATCTCCCGGCTGACTCCGATGGAGCGTGTCTTTTCAATCAGCGTGCAGACCAGCTTCAGCGGCACGTAAAAGCCGTGAAACGTCGTGGTGTAGCCGGTGCGGGAATCGCCAAAAATGATGCCCGGCCGGTAAACCGTCAGCGAGTCGAAACAGTCCGCGTTTCGAACCAGCTGCTCGGCCTGAAACTTGCTGACTTCGTAGTCGTTTCCGTGCTTCTGTCCGACGTCCAGTTCGTCTTCGCGGACAATACCTTCCCGTCGGTCGCCGCAGACATAGGCGGTCGAGACGTGATGGAATTCCCGGATTCCGGTCGAACGGCAGAAATCAATCACATGCCGGGTGCCATCCAGGTTCGAACGCCATGGTTCGGTCCCGGGGCCTTCTCCGTAGAAGGTCAGGCTGGCCGCATTGTGGACGAAGGAAGTGCAGTTTTCCCGCACCCACTGCGTATCGGACGCATCGAGGCCCAGCCCCTCCTGCGTCAGGTCGCCCTCAAGGACAACCGGTCGCGGCAGGGGATATCCCGTCTGACGTTCCCAGTGTGCCAGCAGAGTCTCCATGCGGTCCTCGGCCGACGCAAAACGCGTCGAACGAACCAGCACAGCCACCTGCTGACCAGCCTGCAGCCAGTCCCGCACGAGGTAAGATCCCAGCAACCCCGTGGCACCGGTGAGGAACAGATAACTCATAACGAATCACTTCAGCTCAGGTGCGATTCGCCTCCGTGGTACTCCTCTTCGCCTTCGCTCTGGTTCCCTCTCAATACGCCAGACACCGGGATCCCGACCGGGCCTGTCGCTGAATCTGCTGAACCTGTCCATCCTTCAGGCCCAGATTACTGGACCGTGCGAATCGGCTCCCTCGGAGGG
>JAGQPV010000313.1 GCA_020426545.1 Planctomycetaceae bacterium | reverse complement strand
CTCATAGGTGCGGGAGACGCGGGGGTAAGCGGTCACGGCTGGCGGGAGGCTGCGCACCGGCAGAGATTCGTAGTCTGCCTCCATGACCGAGGCATAACGCCAGGTGCCATCGAGCACCAGCAGCTGGTGGCCGGCATCCTCCGGACTGAGTAACGGCCCGCCGAGGCCGAGGCGGATACAGCCGGGAAGCGCCGCATCGTTGCGATACGGATACTTCCAGAATTCAAACCGGGGATCGTCCCGCAACGGTTCGACGGAGCATTTGCTGCGACGTTCTCTGGGATGGACCACAATGATGGTGGCCGGAAAGCTGGACACCGCCGGGCCTTTTCGTGAATGCCTGCCGCAGCTGTGATTCACAACCGGCAGTGGAAACAGCGGGCAGAAGCCGGGACGCGACGGAAGCCGGCGTCCGTGGGAGGGCAGTGGCTGCCACGTTGCAGGGAAGGCGGCTGCCTCACGGGGAAGGAGGTCCGCAGGAGGGGGATGCTGAAAATGGCTGCTCAGCCAGCGGTGGCTTCGACCAGCTGGCCGGTTTCCGTCTGTGGGCAGTGTTCCGCGAGGGAACCTTCCGCTTCGAGCTTGAGCATCTGCTTTTTCAGTTCCGGCCCCTGGGGAGCGGAGAAACCGCCGAATTTTCCCCCACTGGCGACGACCCGGTGGCAGGGCACAATCACGGGGACGGTATTCCCCGCCATAACGGAACCCACCGCCCGGGCTGCTCTCGGCCGGCCGGCAAGTTCCGCCAGCTCGCCGTAGGTGATCGTCTGGCCGTAAGTCAGGGTGCGGGTGCGGGCCAGCACCTTCTGCTGGAAGTCTGTCAGCCGACGTTCCACCAGCTGCACATCGGAGAAGTCCACTGGCAATCCGGCTGCGTAATCACACAGCCTGTGCCGCAGCGCGGGATACCAGTCGGCCTCGATGATGTTCTCAGAATCGGCAATCCAGTTGTGCAGAGAAGCCAGCAGCGTGGCCTGCTCGAAGGCTGCTTCCTCGTCCGCATGTCCGATCACCAGGCCCTGAACCATCGGGGTGTCCCCGGTGTTCTCCGCCGGATGGCCCAGCAGGCAGAACCACCCCAGTTCGGTCGCAAAGCTGCAGGCATACAGGGTTTCGGAAGGGCTTGAGTCAGAGTTCATCGTGGCCTCCAGAGCCGGAGAATCATCTCTTTGACGTTGTTCTGTCGCGGCTGTAGAATCGCAGCCGCTGCAGAAGCCGTGCCGCAGGCAGGGAAACTTTTTCGCTGCAGCGGAGGCCGGTTTGATGCGGACCGCAGAGCAGTGCGAACGGTCAGCCCACGCAATAAACCAGTCCAGGCATCATGAATCAGTCGGGGCTTCCTTCGGGAATACTGTTGCGCAATACCGCGGGAAGTTCAAGCCCCGGACAGGCGAGTAGAGGCGAGTGTCCGCTGTCGGACAGTTCCGGCGGAATTCGTCTGGACAGTATCGGCCGGGAGACTGGTTCCGGCAGATGACTAATTCCGGCAGATGACTGGGAACTGCCACGGAGATTGTCAGGCGTCAGGGTGAAGCAGCCGCCGTGCAGCGAATGTGATTTTTCAGCAGCACCAGCCGGATATCAACTGTTCAACCGTTGGGCCTGTACCGGGACGTATCCATCGAGGAGGCAGGAGACAGCTTCATGAACGTCTACGGTTCGCTCGCAGACGACTTCTATATCAACCTGAACCTCAACACGGAAATGAAGCTGCCAGACGCTCGCGAAACCATTCTGGATTTCTTTGGACGGGTGCAGAAATCGTACCCTTCCATGAGGAACTTCTATACTCGCGAGAATGGCGATTTCGTCCTCGAAGAGGACAAGGACCAGGGACACCAGCGGTGGATCTCGCTTGAACCGCGGCGGATCTGCAGCGGCTGCATCAATCCGCAGAACATTGCCGATTCGATCAGTCAGCATCAGCTGGTGCTGCAGCTGGTGCCCTATATGCTGACGGTCAGTCCGCTCGACTGCGAGGCGCTGGACTTCATGCTGGGCTTCGATTTCAACTACCGGGGCAATCACGATGCCCTGGTGGCGGAAGCTCTGGGGACCGGGCATGCCCTCGAACCGCTGATGGAAACTGCTGGCGGTCATGTGCTGAACTATGAGCCTTCGCTGACGCTGGCCCTCGACGAGTCGTGCCGCACTCAGGCCCGGCTGATGATTGAAACCCGCACGAATGCGTATCAGGTGCGACGGGGCGACTTTCCCGAAGATCAGATAACGGTGTACTTTACGTTACGTCAGTATGGCAGCCTCTCCACCGAGACTTCGTTCGAGGCCGCCTTTGCCAATCTGGTCAGCCACAGTGAAGACCTGATGGAGCGTTACGTGATCGGGAATGTCCTGCGGCCACTGGCTCAGGCCATCGCCGCCCGGTAACCGGGCCTGCTTCTCTCTGAATTTCCTGCGGAAATCTGCCCCTGGTTTAACTGCCGTCACCGGTGCGGTGCGCCGCTTGCCTTTTCCGCAGGCGCGTTCCATACTGGACCGCCTCTCCAACCGGGTTGGAGAGCACAGTGCCCGCCCGGGAGATTCCGGCCGGATTCAGCCTGATGTGGCGCCGCTGGCGCTGTTCCAGCTGAATCACGTGCTGCCCCCGCAATAACCGGCCGCAGCCCGGTAACCGGGTGCGTACCGGGTCTCGGCAGTCAGCTCCTCCGCAGTGCTCTGCGGGGGCCGCTGCTCTGCGGGGCACAGGCAGCCGTCCTCCAGTCAGCAGGTTCAGGAGCATCGTGGCTATTTCACTCAGCAGCTTCGCCCAGTCTCTCAGTGTCGAAACCGCGTTTACAGTCCTGGCTGCCGCCAAGGCCCTCAAGGCTCGGGGCAAGGATGTGGTGGAACTGGAGATCGGCGACAGTCCGTTCAACAGCACGGCGTCGGCCCGCAAGGCTGGTCTGGATGCAATCGAGCAGAATCAGTCGCACTACTGCCCGTCCCCCGGTCTGCCCGAATTCCGCCAGGAAGCGGCGGCTTTTGTCTCCCGTGAGTTTGGTATTCCGGCGCAGGCGGAGAACGTGGTGGCTGGCCCCGGGGCGAAAGTCTTCGAGCAGTTTTTCTGCGAAGCCGTGCTGAACCCGAATGACGGCGTGCTGGTCTTCAGCCCGTACTTCCCCACCTATCTGCCGAACATCGAACGCCGCGGCGCCCGGTCTGTCATCTGCCCGCTGAAGCAGGAGAACCACTTTCGCCCGCCGATGGATCAGATTGAGAAGTTCCTGAATGAGGATCCGTCTCCGCGGGCCATTCTGCTGAACACTCCGCACAACCCGACAGGCGGAGTGGCCACCGAGGAAGACCTCCGCGATCTGGCGGATCTCGTCCGCGGGCGGGATGTGGCCGTCTTCAGCGATGAACCGTACTGCCACATGGTCTGGCAGGGGCGGCACCACTCGATTCTGGCGCAGCCCGGCATGCTTGAGCAGTGCGTGGCAGCCTACACGTTCAGCAAGTCGTACAGCATGAGTGGCTGGCGGCTGGGCTTTGCGGTGGCTTCCGCCGAGGTGGCCGATGCCATTTCCAAAATGATCAATACCACCCTTTCGTGCACTCCGCCGCTGGTACAGCTGGCCGGTGCCGCTGCCCTGAAGAACGACGACGCCGAACGCGATGAGGTCATGCTCCGCTTTCGGGAAAAGGTGGAGCTGCTGACAGCTGGACTTAACCGTATTGAAGGTTTCAACACGCTTGATCCGCAGGCCACGTTCTACGTGTTTTCCAATGTGGCGGCGGTGTGCAATCAGCTGAAGATCACCAGCCACGGACTGGCCCTGTACCTGCTGGAAGGGGCCGACGATGACTTCGGCATTGCCTGCCTGGGCGGCGAATGCTTCGGTGAGGCCGGACAGGGCTTCCTCCGGCTGAGCTGCGCCGAACCGAACGAGCGGCTGCAGCAGGCCATCGATTTCATTCCGGTCGCACTGTCCCGTGCCGACCGAATTTCCGCCTTCCTCGAAAAATATCCCCACCACCAGCTGCAGTCCCCTTACCCGGTTCCTGCAGCCACCTGAGATTATGTGTAGTGCTGCCGCGTGAGAAACCGGTGACGTTGCCCGCAGGTTGAGTGCGCCGGCAGGTCGGGCTGGTTTTGCCGGCAGTACAGAAGTCTCACCGGCAGAATATGTTGCGGCGTTCTCTCCGGCGGCTGGACCCGCCAGGCGAAAAAGGGGAGCCGGAATTCCCGGAAATCGGCGGAGGCGGGCGGCTTTCCAGCAGAAGATCTTCTGCCGGTGCCATGGTTTTTGAGAAACGACCGCTTCTTCACGATTTCTTCACGTGAATCTTCACAATAGTCCGTCAACTGGCGAGCCCTGCTGGTCCTGCTGTGCGCAAGCAGCGGTGTCTGCGCGGGTTAGCGACCTGGCCTCATCTTAACATTTGGCCGGCCCAAATCTTAACAATTGGGGGGTATTACTGTGTGCTGACTGGTCGGCGGGTCAGAGTGGCCTGTCGCTGATGGAAAGACACACGACCTGTGACGGAAGTCAAAATGACTCTGCTGCGAACACTGAAGACCCGGCCCGCATCACTGCTGCTGTCTCTGGTGCTGTTGACGGGCTGCACCGTGGAGGATGCCGGGAAGCAGTCCGGCGGCGAAGGTCAGGAGCTGACCGGGACGGTGATGATCGACGGATCGAGCACCGTGTTCCCGATTTCTCAGGCAGTGGCCGAGGAATTCCAGAAAGTCCAGCCGAAGATCAAGGTGGTCGTCGGTACTTCGGGGACTGGCGGCGGTTTCGACAAGTTCATCAAGGGCGAAACCGACATCAACGACGCCTCCCGGCCGATCAAGAAATCCGAGATCGCCAGTTGCAGGGAAAAGGGCATCGAGTTCATTGAGCTGAAGGTGGCCATTGACGGTCTGTCCGTCATGGTGAACCCGGCCAACGACTGGTGTGACGCCCTGACGGTTGCACAGCTGAAGTCCATCTGGGAGCCGGGCAGCAGCATTCAGAAGTGGAGTGACCTCAACTCCGAGTGGCCGGATGAGCCGATCAAGCTCTACGGCCCGGATACCGATTCCGGTACGTTCGATTACTTCACAGAAGCTGTCGTGGGCAAGGGCGGGGCGAGCCGGTCGGACTACACCCCCAGCACCGACGACAACGTGCTCGTTCGCGGGATTTCCGGCGACAAGTATTCGCTCGGGTACTTTGGCTACGCTTACTACATTGAGAACAAAGAGAAGCTGAAGGTCCTGGGAATTGCTCCTGGCGACGATCTCTCCGCTGCTGTCAAACCGGCCGACGATGTGATTGAAAGCGGAGAATACACCCCGCTGTCGCGTCCGCTGTTCCTGTATGTCAGCACGGCCTCTCTGAAGAAGCCGCAGGTTTCCGCTTTCCTGCGGTACTACCTGGAGCAGGGGCAGAAGCTGGTGGGTGAAGTGGGATACGTCAAGCTGAGTGAGTCCGTGGTCACCGAGGCGAAAGCGAAACTGCAGGACGGTATCAGCAAAGCGACCGCCGCCAGCGAAACCAGTAAGAAGTCCGAAGCCGAATGAGCGATTCGACAGTGCCTTCCAGCACGACTCCGCCCGATCCTCCCTCCAGTCCGGCACCCCGTTCGGGTTCCGGTCTGGAGCGGCGGTTCTCGCTGAACCGCACGAAGGAGCAGCTGATCAAGCTGCTGCTGGCGGCCTGCGCGCTGCTGTCCATCGGTACGACGGTGGGCATCATCTACATGCTGCTGGATGAGGCCGTGTATTCCATCAGTGGAGGGCAGGCCTTTTTCCAGCAGGTGTCCGTGTGGGATTTCTTCACCGGCACCCGCTGGACGCCCCAGTTCGAAGACAAGCAGTTCGGTATTCTGCCGCTGCTGACCGGGACGCTGCTGGTGACCGTGATTGCCGCCCTGATTGGCCTGCCCATCGGGCTGGGCAGTGCCATCTATCTCAGCGAATACGCGACTCCGCAGACCCGCCGGTTCGTGAAGCCGGTGCTGGAAGTTCTGGCGGGTATTCCCACGGTGGTTTACGGGTATTTCGCGCTGGTATTTGTGACTCCCTGGCTGCTCCGCCCGCTGTTCATGGACCTGCTGGGGTTTGATGTCGGGGTGTTTAACGCGGCCAGTGCCGGCATTGTGGTGGGAATCATGATTATTCCCATGGTCAGCTCGCTGAGTGAAGACGCGCTGCAGGCCGTGCCCCGTTCGCTGCGGGAGGCGGGATTTGCCCTCGGTTCCACCCGCCTGGATGTTTCCGCCCGCGTGGTCGTACCGGCGGCGTTTTCGGGTGTGGTGGCGTCCTTCCTGCTGGCCATCTCCCGTGCCGTGGGTGAAACCATGGCGGTGACGATTGCCGCCGGTCAGACGCCCGATCTGACATTCAATGCGTTTCGCAGTGTCGAAACCATGACGGCCTTCATCGTGAATGTCTCGCTGGGAGACACTCCCGCCGGATCGATTGAGTACAAAAGTCTGTATGCGGTCGCACTGACGTTATTCTGCATGACGCTGGTGATGAATATTATTGCCCAGTCCATCCTGCGCAGGTACCGCGAGGTGTACCAGTGAGTTCAGAACAGCCGGAACCCCGGCCAAGTACTTTCAATGCCAGGCTGGCTTCGCGGCATCGTCGCAGCAGTCTGTTTACGATGCTGTGCAGCGGCTCCACCTGGTTTGGTTTCGGTGTGCTGGCCGTGCTGCTGTTTTCGATTATCTGGCAGGCCTGGGGCTGGCTGGACTGGCAGTTCCTCACCAGTTTCGATTCCCGCCACCCGGAAAAGGCGGGCATTCTGGCAGCGCTGTGGGGCAGCCTGTGGCTGATTCTGCTGACCGTGCTGATCTCGGTTCCCATTGGTGTGGGAGCCGGGCTGTACCTGGAGGAGTATGCCAGTGACGGCTGGCTGAAACGACTGATTCAGCTCAACCTGGCCAACCTGGCCGGCGTGCCTTCGATTGTTTACGGGATTCTCGGGCTGACCGTTTTCGTGCGGATGCTGGGCCTGTTCGCCGGGAATCCGCAGGTGGTGAAGGTGTCCCTGCTGCTGTT
>JAGQPV010000312.1 GCA_020426545.1 Planctomycetaceae bacterium | reverse complement strand
GTACCCATCGGGGCCAGGATTCGCCGAAGTACGAAAATCTTCTGAAGATCCTGCCTTTGGACCAGCAGGTCTTCCTTTCGGGTCCCCGACTTGAGAATGTCCATGGCAGGGAAAATCCGCTTGTCCGCCACCTTGCGGTCGAGCACGAGCTCGGAATTGCCGGTGCCCTTGAATTCCTCGAAGATCACCGCGTCCATGCGGCTGCCGGTATCGATCAGGGCGGTGGCCACCACGGTGAGTGATCCGCCTTCGTCAAACCGCCGGGCCGAGCCGAACAGCTTCTTGGGAATGTCCAGGGCTTTGATATCCAGACCACCGGTCTGAGTCCGCCCGGAGTTGCCCACCCATTTGTTAAAGGCGCGGGCCATGCGGGTGATGCTGTCCATCAGAATGAAGACGTGCGTGCCGGCTTCCGCCAGCCGCTTGGCACGTTCCACAATCAGCTGACTGAGCCGGACGTGACTTTCCACATCGCGGTCCATCGATGAGGCGATGACTTCGCCTTTGACGTTCCGCTGCATTTCCGTCACTTCTTCGGGACGCTCGTCGATCAGCATCACCATCAGGTGGACTTCAGGATGATTCTGCGTGACCGACTCTGCAATCTCCTGCAGCAGCATCGTCTTGCCGGTTCGCGGCGGGGCGACAATCAGGGCCCGCTGTCCTTTGCCGATCGGAGTCAGCAGGTCCATGACCCGCATGGTGACCGGCTTCGGGCCAACTTCCAGTTTGATCTGCTCGAACGGATTGATCGGCGTCAGATCTTCGAAGTTGCGAATCTTCTGGTAGTCTTCCAGCGAGCGGCCATCGATCGTTTCGATCGACTTCAGCCGGGGGCCCTGACCTTTGGTGCCGGGGCCGACTCCGCCGTGGATCAGCACGCCT
Organism: Planctomycetaceae bacterium; assembly: GCA_020426545.1. Taxonomy (GTDB): domain Bacteria; phylum Planctomycetota; class Planctomycetia; order Planctomycetales; family Planctomycetaceae; genus JAGQPV01. The sequence goes on along the minus strand of JAGQPV010000312.1, from coordinate 6,120 downwards.
TCACGCAGGTTGTGCTTTTCGATCAGCGAGCTGGAGACGAATGGATCGGTCTCCTGAGCCACGTAGTTCTTCGTCGGGTCGCGGAGGAAACCGTAATTCTTGGGGTGCAGCTCAAGCACGCCTTCGATTTCACCGGTGACTTCGTTTCCATTCTGCGGGGCCGTCTGCGGCCGGCGGGAACGTGACCGGGAACGGGAATCGGGCCGATCGGTCTGCGGACCACTCCGCTTTCTGGGTGGCTTCCGCTGAGCAGCCTGCGAAGTCTGGGCCGTTTCGCTGCCGGTCGAAGGACGACGGCGACGGCGGCGGCGTTTTCTGCGGCGGGTTCCGTCCCCGCCATCGTCGCCGCTCCGGTTGGGTTCGCTCTCGCCCGCGGCACGTGGTCCGGACTGACTCCGGGCCGTGCTGTCCGGCTGCGACTCGTGCCGTTCGGGAGTCTCTGTCTCACTGCGGCGGGAGCGAGCCGGTCGGCGGCCGCTGGTGCGTTGTGGTTCAGAGACCGGGGCGCTGTTCTCGGCCATGAAAAATTCCGTTCCTGCAGTCACTCAAATGGCCGCCGTGGCAGCCTCGATTTCTGATAGTTCACCAGCAGCTGCAGTCCCCCTGGACTGCCTGCAAAGAGTCGTCTGCTGGCTGAAAGTCGTTTCACATTCCATTCTGCTCAACAAACGAGGAGAGCAGACTGACTGTGAAGTTCCGCCGTGCCCGGCCCAGGCCGGCGCACTGTCAATCGGCATTACACTGCCAGCTCTGGAGCAGGTCAGCACCAGAAACTGAGCAGGTGGAAAATCCGTCCGGGTCATCACCTGTAACAGATGTCGGAGGCTGCCGCACCCCATGGGAGTAACAGCCTGAAAACCGGAAGCTAAATCAACCGGAAAACAGGTGATTGTTCAGACTGTCTGACAGTCTGCTTCAGAGCCTTGAACCAGGTCAGCCTGTCACCGACAGATGCTCTCTGACAGGGACCGTCCGGCAGGCTGTTTCAGTCGACTGATTTCCGAAGACAATTCACGCTGCTTTCAGCGGGTCATCACCTTCAGAGAATCATACTCGCCACTGCATAGATTCCAGCAGGGCAGATTACGGGACAGCCATCAGGCTGAAGCCCAGAACGACAGATAACCGAGCTGCCGGCAAACTGCCAGGGCAGGCGATTGATTTCTTTTCAAACAGGCGTCCGCTGCAGAAGGCTGTCCCCTGCCGCAATCTGCCAGAGCCTTTTTATGCTGTTCCTGTCTCAACCTGCCGTGCCAACTGCACGGCAGCCGCACTTCTACTGCCGGGGCCATACTGCGCGACTGCCGATTACGGGCAGCAGCAGTGCTCTGTTTTCCTTAACGGGCCGCTCCCGATACAGGCAGCAGCCAGCCGCCGACAGCATGAAGTTTTATGATATTTCCGGCCGCGGATTCAATGCGCTGCACAAACCTGGCAGTACATCACTGACCGGACCGAAGCAGACTGTCAATGATTTATCAGGAACCGGTGAATCCGGTTCATTCTGTTGAGCCGCAACCATTGAAGCCAGCGTCGTGAAATAACTGATGGACAACCGGGCTGCAGCACAGCGGTCGACTGCTGGCTCGCAGGCTGAAAGTCCATCCGAATGTTCCGGCTGTGGAGAGCAGACTGTCCGATAAATGCAGTTCGTACTGCTGACCAGCAGAGCCAGATTACCTGGCGGCCGGGATCGTCCCGGACCGACGACATTCCGAAGAGACGCTGAGTTTCCTGGTCTGGAGTTTTGAAACCTGGTCTGATGTATTGGAAGAGGACATCAGGTTGTCTGAACGTCTCAGAAGCCGCCATACAGATGACGCGCCACTGATGCCTGCAGCACGCTCCGCCCCGCCAGTTGAACCGGCTGACCGCGAACAGACGAACGATAATCGCCGTCGGAACACAGCAGAGCTTCACAGGCACCACACAGAAGGTTGGAAACCGCAGACAACCGGGTGCGATCCGCCAGGTGCGAACCCGCGACAACCGGAAGAAACACGGAAACCCACCGCAGCACTGCGATCGGGGTGCGGACAATGTTCCGGAACCAACATACCTGGAACGAAGAAGCTCACACCAAACCGGCGTGAAATGTCTCCTGAAATTCGTTCAGCATGAAACCGGAACGGCGCTTCGACCACGATTCGCTTCAGCAGAAGACCGCTGCCGGAGCTCAAAGTCGGGATGCTGCACCCACGGGATGCAGCGGCTCTCAAGATGCTCCGGATACCAGCACGGGAATTCCGGCCGGTACAGGATACGGTCGAGCCAGCGAACCAACAGGTTCTCAAGCGACGTTGCCCTGCCTGGGGGCCATGTCCAGCTGAAGAGAGAAAAGTGACAGTTTTCTGATCCGTCACATCGCCATCATCAGCAGCAACTTCCGTCCCGGACTGGCCCCGAGACTCACCGTATCATAGCTCTTTACTGATGCGTGTCAATTCATCTCCCGTGGGATTCCGTCCTCCTGCCGATTCATCTTCTGCAGGCGATACAACCGATTCAGAACCGCTCCCGCCGGACGGCGCGTCGGGGTTTTCCCCTCTGCCGCGCCGGCCATTGTACGGGTGCGGGGCTGGTTCCGGCGGCCGGGATCTTCCTCCGGAACTTGTGCCTCTGCCCGCGCCATCGGTAGAGTTGACGGGCCTGCCCTGTCCTGCCTCTCCTACGAGGTCTTCCCGGAGCCGCAACGTTTCCCGCAGAGGCAAACCATGCAGCGAGCACCGTTCCATTCTTCCGCATCGCAGACGGTTTCGCAGTTTGCTGCGGCTGCAGTCGTTGCGTCCGTGCGTTTTCAGAGGGGTCTGCTGTCGGTTGTGACAGCCTGCCTGGTGCTGTGGGGCGGGCAGGGCGTGTGCCGGGCCGAACTGCCGGACCGGCCGGCCGGCTTTCGGGTGGAGAATTATGCCATCACCGGTGCCCGGGTGACAACCTCGCCGGGACGGGTGCTGGAACAGGCCACGGTTGTCTGCCGGGGAGGCCGAATTATCGCGGTGGGTCAGGGAGTTCCCGTCCCGCCGGATGCGCTGCTGATCGACGGGACGGGCCTGCATGTTTATGCCGGTTTCATTGAAGCAGCCAGTTCGAAACCCGTGGATGCCGCACAGAATCCGCCACAGACACCGGGGCGAAGAAAAACCGATACATCTCGATACATCCTCGCCGCAACGCCACTCGACAACCGCCAGCACCTGACGCCCGCCTGGTCGGTGCTGTCTGGAATCAGGGCCGACGATGCCTCGATCGCGTCTGCCAGAAAAGCCGGCTTCACGGCCATTCATGTGGTTCCTGCTGACCGGATCGCCAGAGGCACGGGAACGCTGATCACCACGGCCCGCGATGCGCTCCGCGAAATCGTGCTTCGCGAAACAACATGGGCCGGTTTTCGGCTGAAAGCACAGGGTGGGGCGAATTACCCGGCGACACTGATGGGGGCGACCGCCCACCTGCGGCAGGCCCTGCTGGATGCGAAACACCATGCGCTGCAGCGAACGCTGTATGCCGCTCAGCTGGAAAACGGAGCGGGCGCAGCCATTCCGCAGCCCCCCCGCGATGCGGACCTGGTTGCACTCAACCGCGTTCTCAATCGCGAACAGCCGGCTCTATTTGCGGTCTCCAGCCGGGACGATGTCGAACGGGCGATTCAATTCAGTGAAGAACACCAGCTGCAGCTGCTGCTGTGGGGAGCCGAGCAGACAGACCAGCTGGCACACCGTCTGCGGGGTACCGGAATACCCGTCGTTCTGCGGTTCGATGCGGATTCCCGACCAGAGGCCGATTCGGACGCGGCAGGCGGAAAGAATGCCAGCCAGCTGCCGGAAGCCGTTCTGGCCGACCGGCAGGCCAGGTGGGACCAGCGGGCCGGCACACTGGCAGCACTGCATGCCGCCGGTGTGGAGGTGGCACTCTCCAGCGAGGGCCTCGACGACCACGACGAGCTGATCGAGCGGCTGCGAACCGCGATTGAAAAAGGGCTTCCTGCCGACGCGGCCCTTGCCGCCCTGACCACCACACCCGCCCGCCTGCTGGGCGTGGAGCAGATTCTCGGGACGGTGAAACCGGGACGGCTGTCGCACCTGGTGGTGCTGACCGGCCCGCTGGAGGACACCCGCAGCAAGGTGCGGTACGTGCTGACCGGGACGGAACTGCTGGAACAGAACCAGGACGCCCAGCCGGTCGGCCGCTCTCCGGTGGAAGCCCCCCGGCCCGTGACCGATCTGAGTGGAGAGTGGCGGATTCGGATTGACCGCGCAGACGGCGACCTGCTGGCCGTGCTGCGGCTGACCATGCTCGGGACATCGCTGGGCGGAACATTCGAAAGCGAGCAGGGCAATGGCCGCATCACAGCCGGCCAGGCCACGCCCGACGGCCTGAAACTGACAGTCGAAATCGGTGCGGGCGATCGCAGCCTGCAGCTGAAGTTTGACGGGGCCATTCAGGGAGACACGGTCTCGGGACAGCTGGTCCCCGCATTCGGCGGGCCGGTGAAGTGGTCGGGCAGTCGCACCAGCCAGCCGACGCCAGGCACATCGCCAGCCCCGGAAGAAAACGCCGTGGAGCTGAGCCTCGAACCGGAACCGATTCAGCCCGCGGAGGCCCCTCCGAAGACTGAGGCGAAGAAAAAGTCAGAACAATCACCCGAATCCAGGACGGCCGCCGCAAGCCAGGCGACCGGTACGAAGAAGACCGCAGAACCTCAAACCGAACCGACTCCAGCAAAATCAAAAGTAAAAGCAGAAGCAGAAGGCTCATCGGCGGCCGCGGCCCTGCTGCTGGCCACCGGGGAGCAGCGACCGGTCGAGCTGGAGCAGCACCGGCTGGCCTGCCGCCGCATGACGGGCGGGAACGTGCTGATTCAGAACGGGACCGTGCTGACCGGCACCGGCCAGACGCTGAAGAACACTTCCCTCCGCATTGCCGGTGGCAAAATCACCGAGATCGGCACCGACCTCAGGCCCGGCAGGGAAGAAGCCGTGATTGATGCCGCCGGGCGGTTCATCATGCCGGGCGTGATCGACACGCACAGCCACATCATGATTGAAGGCGGCGTCAACGAGGCGACGTTAAGCGTCGTGCCGGAAGTTCGCGTGGCCGATGCCCTGAGGACCGACGATGTCCGGGAATTCCGCGCACTGGCAGCCGGTGTTACCACGGCCCGCCTGCTGCATGGTTCGGCCAATGTGATCGGCGGGCAGCATGCAGTCGTTAAGCTGAAGTATGGAGCCTCGCCGGCGGAACACCTGGTCGATGACGCGCCGAACGGTGTGAAATTCGCCCTCGGCGAGAACGTGAAGTACCGCCGCGACCGCTTCCCCAACACCCGCCTGGGCGTGGAAGCCACTCTGCAGCGGGCCTTTCTGGAAGCGCTCGATTACCGCCGTCGCCGCATGCGGTTCGACCACCTGACACAGGCCCGGATGAAAGAGGGCGTAGAAGAAGAACCGACTGGCGAACTCCCGCTGCCTGTCCGCCGGGACCTGCGACTGGACGCCCTGGTGGAGATCATCGAACAGCAGAGCTTCATTCATGCCCACTGTTACCGGGCCGATGAAATTCTGATGCTGCTCCGGACGGCGGCCGGTCTGGGAATTCGCGTCCGCTCTCTGCAGCATGTGCTGGAGGGGTACAAGATCGCTCCGGAAATTGTGGCCCATGGAGCCAGCTGCAGCACGTTCTCCGACTGGTGGGCCTACAAAGTCGAGGCCTACGACGCGATCCCCTACAACGGCGCCTTGATGCACTCGGCCGACGTGATCGTGTCGTTCAACTCCGACGACGCCGAACTCGCCCGACGCCTCAACACCGAGGCGGCCAAGGCGGTGAAATATGGCGGCCTGCGCGACGAGGAGGCGCTCAAGTTCGTCACCCTCAACCCCGCCAAACAACTCCGCATCGACGCCCGCGTCGGCTCGCTCGAACCCGGCAAGGACGCCGACCTGGTCCTCTGGTCCGCGCACCCGCTCAGCAGCTTCGCCCGCGCCGAGCAAACGTGGATCGACGGGCGGCGCTACTTTTCGGCGGAGGAAGACCGGCAGCTCCGCGAGTCCAACGCGCAAGAGCGCGAGCGGCTCATCGCCAAGGCGCTGCCCGAGCGGATCAAGGCGCTCAAGAAAAAGG
>JAGQPV010000311.1 GCA_020426545.1 Planctomycetaceae bacterium | reverse complement strand
GTCGTGATGCTCGCGGGCATTCAGTTCGCGGTAATGGGCCTTTTCCAGAATCAGGCCAGCGGCGAACGCCCCCACAATGGGAGCCAGCCCCACCAGGTTGGCCAGCCAGGCGAAACCGAAGCAGATTACCAGCGACGTCGCCACCAGCATGCCATGGCCCCGCAGATAACTGGCGGCCAGGAACAGCGGACGGGCAACCAGCATGGTGCCCAGCAGCACGGAACCCGCCAGAAAACCGAGGGCCAGGCCAATCACTTTCAGCAGACCGGCCACTTCCACCGTTCCCTGCTGAATGACACCGGCCACCACCGCCAGCACCACCAGGCCCAGCACGTCATCAATCACCGCCGCACCGAGAATAATCTGAGATTCCCGCTGCTGGCTGCGGCCGAGGTCTTTCAGCACCCGCGCGGTGATGCCCACGCTGGTGGCACATAATGTCGCACCGATAAACGAGTGCACCTGCCAGCCATGATCGGGAATGATCAGCCAGGCACACAGCCAGCCCAGCCCCATCGGAGCCACCACTCCCAGCAGCGCCACATTCAGCGAGGTGATACCGACCGACATCATCTGCCGCACGGTCGATTCCAGGCCGACTTCAAACAGCAGCAGGACAACACCAATACCGGCCAGAATCTTCAGAATCACCGCGGTATTGTAGAAGTTTGCCGTGGAGTGGATTTCGGGGATTTCGGAGATCGTCGGGATATGGAAGAACGGATCCATAATGTCCGAGCCGGTCAGCAGGGCGAAATTCCCCAGAATAATGCCGACCACAAGCTCACCGAGAACGGCCGGCATGCCCACCCGCTCGAACAGATCTCCACCCACCTTGGCCAGCAGCAGAATGAGGACAATCGCCAGCAGCACCGGGGCCACCGGGTCGGAATGGCCGACACCATGCGACTCCTCGTGTTCCTCACCGGCATGCTCGCCCTCCGCATGGGCTGCACCGTCCCGGTGGGCTCCTGCGGCAGCCTGTTCACCGTGTGGTGCCGCATGGTCGCCCGGCTTCTCCTCGGCTGCGGCATCGCTGCCAGCGGCCTCACCATCCGCGGCTGCTTCCCCGGTGGCCGCTTCTTCAGCAGGCGTTTCCTGGGCTGCTGCTGCCGGGGCATGTGGCTGGCCAGTCAGCGGTGGCAGCAGGCCGAGTGCCGGAGCCAGCAGACACACCGCGGCGATGGCAGCCCAGGCCATCATGCGATCCCGCAGGGGCAGTTTCCTTCCGGCCTGGCGATGCCGCAGCACCCCGCTCAGCAGGTCGCGTTCGCTTACTTCACACGTCTTCTTCGAGTCCCGCGGTGCCTGACCGGGTAAATTGGCGGGTTCGGAATCGGAATCCATAGGGTTCACACCAGACAACGATCGCTCCCCGGGAAAATACGGAATGTCACCGGAGTGTCCGGCTTGAACAGATGAACGCCGATGCCAGAGGACTGCACCAGCCTGAAGAACAACACACCAGCTGCAGACGGAAAGAAACCCGCTGCGGCCTCATGGGGCAGCCCGCGCCGCATCGACCCGAGCTGCATTCGTTGGAGAAGATCGGCAGAAGTCTCGAGCGAACCGCAGCCTGCGGCCAGAGGCAGAATGCCCGGCGCTGCAATACTATAGCTGTACGGGAAGATCACGCAAATGTACTGCCGGATCAGGCTTTCCTGATGCAAACCGCATTCCCGTTCCACCTCCCGTTCCCGTTGCCCAACGCTGAATGGCTGTGCGAGTCTGTTCAGGCGTCCGGGCGGGGCAATCCCGCGGAATGCTTCTGGAGATCTGCCCTGCGGAACCGGAGGACCTGAGCAGAAACTCAGCTTCCCGCGCCGTTGTGCTGCAAAGCCGGCGGGGTGGGTTGCGGGATGCCGGACTGCACGCCATTCTGGACGCTGCCATTAGAAGCGGTCCGGATCCGACGGTTGCTGCCGTGATTCAGCGTGTGACTGCCTGCATCAGAGGCACATGTGCACCCATTGCAGCAGCCAGCTGGCCTTCCTCCGGACCGGAATTCCGTTCCAGACCGGTATGGAACATCGCAGCCCTGTTTTGCCCGATCCCCAAGAGTCATTCATGAGCGATCAGACCCCGTCCTCACCCGCCCCTGCAGTCGAAAAGCCAGCGGAGCGTGCCCGTCGCGGGTGGCTCGCGGCGATTGGCCCGGCCATCATCACCGCATCCGTCGTGCTGGGCCCGGGAAGTATTCTGTCCGCGTCGAAAATCGGCTGGCAGCACGGCTACGCCATGACCTGGGTGCTGGTTCTGGCCATCGGGCTGATGATCGGCATGACGGCCCTGTCCGCCCGCCTGGGTGTTCTGCTCAATGGTACATTGTGCGATGAACTGGCCACTCGCGCCGGGCGGCCGGTGGCGGCCTTCACGGGCGTTTCGCTGTTTCTGATCGCCGCCTGCTTCCAGTTCAGCAACAACCTGGGAGTGCTGGCGGCTCTGGAACCGTTCTTCGATCCGGCGGAAGCCACCGCCGCAGCCCGCTACTGGAAAATTGGTGCAATTGTCGGCCTGAATGCATTCATCATCACCGTGCTGTTCGGCTTCAAGAAGCTGTACGGCTCCGTCGAAAAGCTGATGAAGCTGCTCGTGGGGCTGATGCTGGTGGGCTTCGCCGGCAACCTGATCATGGCCAAACCCAGCCTGACGGGACTGCTGGGTGGCCTGATTCCCACCGTGCCGGAAGGCACCGGCCAGGCGCTGATTCCCACCTGGAAAGACGGCGGCATTGTCGACGGGCTGGCACCGCTGGTGGCCATGTTCGCCACCACCTTCTCGGTCGCTGCGGCATATTACCAGTCGTACCTGGTGCGGCAGAAAGGCTGGGGCCGGGAAGATCTCCGTCAGGGCGTCGTGGATTCCGCCGTGGGAATCTCCGTGCTCGGCGGGCTGACGTTGATGGTCATGGCGACGGCTGCTTCCGTTCTGCACGGCAACCCGGCCGTTACCGCGCTGAACAGTGCGGGCGATGTGGCTCTGCAGCTGGAACCGGCCTTCGGCCAGGGAGCCAAAGTGCTGTTCTGCCTCGGCATTTTTGCCGGTGCCTTCAGTTCCTTCCTGGTGAACGCCGCTATCGGAGGGTCGATCCTGTCTGACGGGTTCGGCCTGGGCGGTTACCTCGACATGAAGTGGCCCAAGATCTGCACCACCCTGGCCCTGCTGATGGGGATGGTGGTGGCGGTCTATGTGGAATACACCGGCCAGCGGCCCGTCAACCTGATCATCTTCGCTCAGGCACTGACCGTGCTGGGCGTGCCCGTGCTGGCCATCGCCATGCTGTGGCTGGCCACCCGGTCCGATATGACCGGCAAAAACCAGGTGCCACTGTGGATGAAAGTGATCGGCGGAGTCGGCCTGATTGCCGCCGTGGTGCTGGCCCTGCGAACCGCCCTGACGCTCTGGCTCAAGCTGAGCCACTGAGAATCCTCAGGGGACTACAGGATCTCCATTGAAGCGACGGATCAACCCGAACGGCAGGCAGCCCGGCTGAAACAGGGCTGCTCTGCCGGTCGCGACGTTGAATCGTAAATGCGAAACGGCCCGGAGGTTTCGCGGGCAGAATTATTCCGCCTGCAGATTCAGCAGCACTTTGCCGGACCGTCCGGACTGTTCCGAAGCGGCAATCGCTTCCTGAACCTGCTCCAGCGGGAAGGACTGGGCGACTTCAGCCCGCAGGGTTCCATCGCCCACCAGCCCTGCTATCCGGCGGACCATTTTCAGCCGGGACAGCAGCCCCAGCGACTCCATGTAGTGCGACAGCCAGAACCCCTCAATCCGGGCGGCCCTGCCGATCAGCAGGCGCGGGCTGAAGCTCAGGGGCTGATCGTCCAGCGTGCCATAAACCAGCATGCGACCGCGCAGGCCGAGACAGCCCACCACGGCCGAGCCAGTCGGTCCGCCCACCGGATCAACCGCATAGCCGACTCCGTCTGTGCCCGTGGCCTCGTTGACCAGTTCCCGCAGGTGCTCCGGCGGTTGCTGGTCTCCATCGAACACCACGACAGCGTCCGCTCCCTCCTGCCGGAGCTGTTGCGCGGTTTCTTCCCGCCGCACCACGGCCACCGTGCGGAACCCGTCCCGCTTTCCCAGCCGGATGATCATCCGCCCCAGGGCCGAGCCGGCGGCTGTCAGCAGCAGCCAGTCGCCTTTGGGCACGGCCAGCACATCGCGTGTCATCGCCCAGGCGGTCACCGGGTTCACAAAGAACATGGCGGCTTCGTCGCGGCTGAGCGAACCAGGCAGTGGAATCGCCTGCCGTGCGGCGACAATCACATGCTCGGCCCAGGTTCCCCCGTTCCTGCTGATGGAGGCGACCCGTTTTCCCACCAGCATCCGCCCCAGGAGGCCCGGTCCGGCGGCTTCCACCACACCCACCCCTTCATAACCGGGCGTTGCGGGAAACGGGGGCGTTCGCCCGTATGTTCCGCGAATCGTCATCAGGTCGGACGGATTGACCGGGGCGGCCAGCATCCGCACCCGGACTTCGCCCGGCCCGGGAACCGGCAGTTCCACGTCCCGCACGGAAAGCACCGCCGCAGGTTCGCCTGGCTGTTCAAACACTGCTGCCCGCATAGTGCTGTTGCTCCGCTTCCGTGCTGCTCGCCCGTCAACGGGCATCGACATTCCGGCAGCTCCCCGTGAGCTGCACCGTCACGTACGTCCTCAAGCCCCGGCCACCAGCCGCGAAACGGCTTTCCCGGCGGCCGCCGGGTGAGGACCGTTTTCGTCTGATAATTCCCGGTTCCCGGCCGCCCGGAAAACCTGGATTCTTCCCCGATCCCGCCATCCAGCCTGTGGCACAGATGCGAAGGCGGGCGGAAGTCGGTACTGTCTGCAAAGACCAGTGCAGCGTCAACTCTGAATCCGGCAGCCACCTTCGCCAGCAGGCGGCTGCCGCTCTGCGGAGACCTGCCCTCGGACACACCGGCAGCCGCAGCCTCACGGCACGCTCAACAGTGAGAGCCCGCCCGTCATCATCAGTCAGGATTTCCAGGCATGAGCAGCAGCGATCAAACCAGACTCCGTCAGCTCGGGCAGGGAATGCCCATCGAGGATATCTGCCGGAACGACGGCTGGAGTCGGGAGGAATTTGACAGCTGGTGGCAGCAGCAGCTGAAGGATCGACTGCTGGTCGATCCGAACGACGCCGGCTCCGACGAGCTGGCCTGCGGTTCCGGAGGCACCGCCCGGCTGCGGCGGGATGCGCACGGCATCCCTCACATTTCCGCTGCACAAACTGAAGATCTTTTCTTCGCTTTCGGTGTGGCCATGGCCGAAGACCGGCTGTTCCAGCTCGACTGGCTCCGCCGCAAGGCATCCGGCCGGCTGGCGGAAATCGTCGGTTGTGAAGGTCTGGAATCCGACCGCGTGGCCCGCACCGTGGGACTGCGGCGGATCGCTACGGCCGAGTGGCCCCGGCTGACTGCCGAAGTACAGCAGATTCTCACCGCGTTCTCCGCCGGCATTAATTCGGTCATTTCGCGGGCGGGAGACCAGCTGCCCATTGAATTCGCTCTGCTGGATTACACCCCGGAAGAATGGACCCCCATCGACAGCCTGGCGATCGAGTGTGAATTCCGCTGGTACCTGACGGGCCGGTTCCCTGTCATCTGCCTGCCCGAGCTGGCCCGCCGCACTCTGGGCGATGGCCCGCTGTACCGCGAGTTCCTCCTGGGGGAAGCCGATGCCGAAAGCATCCTGCCCCGGGACTTCTACCCCGAGCGGCAGACCACCACCATCGAGCCGGTCGGTTCGGCTCTCAACGACCCCGACAGCCATACCGGCAGCAACAACTGGGCCGTGGCCGGGCGGTTTACGGCATCCGGCGGGCCGATGGTCGCCAGCGATCCGCACATTGCCTTCGAAGCCGTTTCCTGCTGGTACGAAGCCCGCCTGTCGGGGGCCGGGTATCAGGTCGCGGGAATGGCTTACGCCGGCATGCCGGCCATCATGTTCGGCCGCAATCAGCACGTCGCCTGGAGCATCACCAATAATATCTGCTCTCTACGGGATCTGTATCAGGAGCGAACCACCGCGGATCACCCCGACTGTTTCGAGTACGACGGCCAGTACGAACCAGCCCGCACTCTGCGGGAAACAATTTCCATTCGCGATGCCGCCCCCGAAGAGCTGACGGTCACCTTCTCCCGCAACGGGCCAGTGGTCGATGCCATTCTCCCGCCCGAGGCCCGTGAAACCGGCCCGGTCACTTTGAAGTGGCTCGGCTCGTATGAAGGCGGCTGGCTGACCGCTCTGCTGGCGATGGACCGCGCCACCACGGCCGCGGAATTCCGCACAGCCCTTCGTCCCTGGCATGTGCCCACCTTCTGTGTGGTCTTCGGCGATGTGCATGGTGACATCGGCCTGCAGACCACCGGACGGATTCCAATTCGTACCCGCCTCGAACGGGCCTTCCGTCGCGGGTGGGATCCCGCTGATGCCTGGCAGGGGCTGCTCCCGTTTGAAGACATGCCCGGCGGCATCAATCCCGAACGCGGCTGGCTGGCCACCGCGAACCATCGGCTGGCCGATGCCGATTACCCCTGGCCCCTGCATGGCTGCTGGACCAGCGGTCACCGGGGCGTGCGGCTCCGGCAGATGATCGAACAAAGGCTGGGAGCAGACAGCCCGTTCGACCGCGAGGCCTTCCGCGAGATGCAGCAGGACTCCGTCAATCTGCGGGCCGCGGAATGCGTTCCGCCGCTGGTCGAAGCTCTGGACAGTTCGCCCGATCCCCGCGCGGCGGCCGCCGCCGCTCATCTGCGAAACTGGGACTTCCGTGTCGAACCCGATTCGGTGGCTCCCGCACTGTTCAATGTGTTCTACACACACTGGTCGCGGACAGTGGCCGCAGCCCGGTTCGATGCCTCTCAGGTCGAATTCCTGGCGAAAGCGTCGGAAGGCATTGGTTCCCGCCTGCTGGCGGACGATCCGCTGGGCTGGTTCCCGGGCGGCGACCGGCTGGTACAGATTCACGCGGCCTTTACGGCCGCTCTCGATGACCTGACCGACCGCTTCGGGCC
>JAGQPV010000310.1 GCA_020426545.1 Planctomycetaceae bacterium | reverse complement strand
CTGGATCTGCCATGCTTCGCTGGATTCTCATTCTGACTGTCGCCGTGGCCGCGCTGGTGATGGCCCTGCTGTACAGTCAACAGGAGACGGGCCCGCTGCAGGTCTCCGGTTTTCTCGAAGCTGATGAAATCCGCGTCGGATCGCGGGTGGGCGGCCGAGTACAGGCGGTCGCAGTGCAGGAAGGCGACGAGACGGAACCGGGCGAGGTGCTGCTGCAGCTGGAACCATTCGATCTGCTGGAACGCCAGGCTGAGGCCCAGGCCGAACTGGCCAGTCTGGAAGCTGAGTTCAACCGTCTGCAGGCCGGCTTCCGAGAGGAAGAGATCCGCCAGGCGAAGGCTCGCGTCGATCGGTCCATGGCAGCACTCGAGCAGCTGATTAACGGTCCCCGGCCGGAAGAAATCAGGGCGGCCGAGAAAGAAGTTGAGGAGGCCCGCGCCCGTTTAGAGGTGGCGCAGATGGACTACAGCCGGATCGAAACTCTGGCGGCCAGAGGGGCAGCCACAACAGAGGAACTCGACCAGTCCCGTGCCCAGCTCAAGTCGTCCCGGGCCTCCACAGCGGCCCAGCAGGAACGGCTGAATCTGCTGCTCAGGGGCACCCGGGAAGAAGAAATCCGTCAGGGACGAGCCACGCTGGCGGAAGCGCAGGCAGAGGCCGACCTCAGGGTGAACGGCTACCGCACCGAAGAGATTGCCCGGGCGAAGGCGGCGCGGGACGCAGCCCGTGCCGCGCTGCAGGCTCTGGAACGGCAGATCGAAGAACTCACGGTGCGGGCGCCCTCCCGTGCCGTGATTGATGCGGTTGACCTGGAACCGGGTGACCTGATTGGTGCTGGCGTGCCGGCCCTCTCACTGATTCTGACTGAAAACCTGCGGGTGCGGGCCTATGTTCCTGAAGATGCCCTGAACCTCAAGCTGGGGCAGAAAGTCTGGGTCACAGTCGACAGCTTTCCCCGCCGGCAGTTTGCGGCTCATATCTCGTTTGTTTCGCGGCAGGCTGAGTTCACGCCCCGCAATGTGCAGACCCCGGAAGAACGGTCGAAGCAGGTCTTCCGCATCAGGGCCATGCTCGATGAAGGGCTCGATGAACTCCGGCCGGGAATGGCCGCCGACGTCTGGCTGACCGGTGAACCGCCGCGGTCGTAATACCGCATGATCTTCAGGCCCACAATCTCCCGCTGCTGGCGCCAACATGCCGGAAAACCGTCCCGTTATTACTCTCAACAGCCTGAGCCGCCATTTTGGCGAACTCGTGGCCGTGGAAGATGTAAGTTTCAACGTGCGGCAGGGGGCGATTTTCGGACTGCTCGGCCCCAACGGGAGCGGCAAGTCGACCATTATCCGCATGCTGTGCGGTGTGCTGCCACCTTCGGCCGGAGCAGCCCGGGTGCTGGGCCACAATGTGACCACCGAAGCCGAACAGATCAAGCGACAGATTGGTTACATGTCGCAGCAGTTCAGCCTGTATGGCGACCTGAGCGTGGAAGAAAACCTGGACTTCTACGCCCGGATCTATGGACTGAACCACCAGCGTCAGGCCGAACGCAAGCGGGCCGTTCTCGACCTGACGTCGCTCGGGAACCGGTTGAGCCAGCTGGCCCGTACGCTTTCGGGCGGGTGGAAACAGCGGCTTGCCCTGGCCTGCGCACTGATTCACGAGCCGCAGGTCGTGTTCCTGGATGAGCCAACCGCGGGAATTGATCCCGTGGCCCGCCGCGAGCTGTGGGATCTGCTGTTCCGGCTTTCCAGCAGCGGCGTCACACTGCTGGTGACCACGCATTATATGGACGAGGCCGAACGCTGTACCGACGTGGGTTATCTGTATGATTCCCGGCTGATCGTCTGCGGCCGGCCCGATCAGCTCAAACGGCTCGACGCCGTCGTGCCGGAGGGAACCCGTCGCTGGGAAATGCTGGTTCCATCACCTGCGGAATACCTGCCCCGCCTGCAGCAGATTGACGGCGTACTGGAAGCGACGCCATTCGGACAGACGGTGCACCTGCTGGTGCGGGATCATCTGGCGGAGCAGGAACTGCTGAGACAGCTGGACCTGCCGCCCGAGCAGGCCCGTGTTCGGGAAGCGCACCCGACGCTGGAAGATGTGTTCGTCACCCTCAGCCGGGCTGCGCAGCAGCGGGGAGCCGCAGCCGTTGCGAGTGAGCAGGCACAGCAGCGACTGGAAACAGAACCATCAGAGATTCCGCAGGATGCTGTCGAGCAGCCAGCCGGTTCAGATACTGAAACGAATTCCGGGGCGAAGGTCGCTCCGTCTCCCTCGACGGGCGACACTGCCGAGGAAGCACCGGCTGCTCCCGCCATGCCGGGAAGCAGGCACTCGTCGCCGCTGTTCGGACTCGTCGCCATTCTGCGGAAGGAGTTCGCTCATGTGCTCCGTGAACCGGCGACGCTGGTGTTTGCCCTGCTGGTGCCGGTGCTTCAGCTGACTATTTTCGGCTATGCGATTGAGACCGAGATCGAGCACATTCCCACGGTCGTATTTAATGCCGACGGGCGTGATGAATCGCGAAAGCTGGTCGAAGCCTTCGAGAATACCCGCATCTTTGAGATCAGAGGGCAGACATTTGACGAGGTCGCCTTCCACCACATGCTGACCTCCGGCAGGGCGAAAGTCGGGCTGCGGATCCCACCGGATTACACCGACCGGCTGATGCATGCCGAGCAGGTATCCGTGCAGGTGCTGATCGACGGCAGCGACTCTCAGGTGGCGACCACAGCCCAGAATGCAGCGGCACTGCTGGGCACAACACTGTCGCTCCAGCGGGCGCGATTACTCGCCGCGGGAATGGCCCGGGTTCCGGCCCGCGATCAGTACGGCGTGCCGGCGCTGCCAATCGAGATCCGGCCGCGGCTGCTGTACAACCCCGACCTCGACAGCTCGCATTTTTTCGTTCCCGGGCTGCTGGCCATCATCATGCAGCTGGTCACACTGTTTCTGACATCATTCGCCATTGTGCGGGAACGCGAACTGGGCACGCTGGAGCAGCTGTTCGTCACTCCGGTCGGTCGGTCGGGCCTCGTGCTGGGCAAGCTGATTCCCTATGCGGTCATCGGTTTTGTTGAGACGCTGATCGTGATGGTTGTGATGGTCTATTTCTTCGGCGTGCCGATTCACGGCAGTATTCCGCTGCTGATCTCGCTGTCGCTGCTGTTTCTGGTGTGCGGTCTGGGGCTGGGCCTGCTGATCTCGACACTGGCCCGCACGCAGCTTCAGGCGACGCAGTTCGCCTTTCTGGTGATGCTTCCTTCGGTACTGCTCTCCGGTTTCATGTTCCCCCGCAGCGAGATGCCCCTGCCGATTTACCTGGTGACGTACGCCATTCCGGTGACCTGGTTTGTGGAGATCCTGAGGGGCATTGTGCTGCGGTCGGCCGACCTGACGGATCTGCTGCCCCATGTGATCGGGCTGTCCGTCTGCTGTGCGCTGATCCTGCTGACCAGCATCCTGCGGTTCCGCAAACAGCTCTGATCAGAACAGAAGATCTCGAACGCAATCCGTTCGTCAGCTGCGTTTCAGCCACACTGATTCCGGCAGAGCCCGGCATCTCAGCTGGTTCTCATTCTCAGGCAGATCGTCTGCCCCGCCATGCCATGGACGCAGCCTGCTGTAACATTCCCGCGATTCAGACATCCCGGCGGGAGATGAGTGTCATATACAGCGGGGCCGGGGAACGCTGGCCACGGGCGGCACCCGGGGGCAGACGAACACTCTCAGCTTCGGAATGTGCGACTGGAGGGGGCTTTCTGTCAGTTACGCATGGAGGCCAGCCGGAGCATGGTAAACCGCGAGGGTCAGTGCAGGTGCCGGTGCGGAGTCAGCCGGTGAGCATCGATTTCGTAATCCCGCACATGCATGCCGATTACATCCAGAGTGCGGGCCGACCAGGCGGGCCACGGTGACCACACACTGCGGAGTGAGGCCAGCGGGTTGAGCGGCAGCCACAGCAGCAGCCCGCAGCAGATCGTTGCGGCTGTCAGAAGTTTCGTCGAGGAAACCGCGGGAGCAGGAGGAATCACGTTCGGCGCAGCGGGTGCTTCCAGCCGGCGGAGCAGGGCCCGTGTCCGTTCGCGGAGCAGGCTCTCGTCGCTGAGCAGATCAACGCCGACCGGAAGTGTCCCTTTTGGTGTACTGGTTTTCGCCGTGGAATTTCGGCTTTCGACGAGTCGAATGATGGTCCGCAGGTATGTCCCGGCTTCAGCGGATGTGTGTACCGCCGCCTGGTCGCACAGTATCTCTCTGCTGGCCGATGACCGGCGGGAGGCTCTGCGGACCGAAGGATGAAACCAGAAGACCGACTCGACCACACGCTGCAGAAACAGTTCAACCGGATGCCGGGCTGCCAGATGCGCGGCCTCGTGACGCAGCACCAGTTCCACTTCCTCCACCGGGAAGTGCAGCATCGTCTCCGGCAGCACAATCACTGGCCGGTGAAAGTGCCAGAGCAGCGGGCTGGAAACCAGCGGTGAAACACGGAGCTGTGGTTGAGGCGCGGGAAAACCGGCGGCCTCCAGCCGCTGGTGCAGGTCGTGTGTCCGGTCGTCCGGCAGCAAAGTCGCCCGGTGAATCAGTCCCGATCCACGCCACAGGCCGAACACGACCCGCATCAGGTGGATTCCGCAGCCCGCCAGCCACACCGGCACCAGCACGCTGGACAGCCGGCTGATCCCATGCACCATCTCGCGCTGGAACTGCAGTGGAGTCAGGGCCGGCAGAACCGTCAGTCGCAGGTGGGGAAGCAGCAGCCCTGCCCCAGTCAGCAGCAGAATCAGCTGATACGCCCGTGCATGCAGTCGATCATGAACAACTGGATTCTGCGTGCGACGGTGCAGCCATTCGGCTGCCAGCAGCAGCACGGCGACCTGCACCGAAACCGACACCAGTGTTTCGAACAGGGCAACAGCACTCATTCTGACTCCTGATTCTGCTGTTCTATCTGACGCAGAGCCGCTTTCAACGTCTCCAGATGTTCCTCACTGACCTCCTCCTCCAGCAGATTCAGCATCAGCGACGGGAGGTTATTTCGGAACAGCACATCTTTCAGGTCGGCCAGAACACTGCGACTGACTTCGTCTCTGCTGACCAGTGGCCGATAGACATAGGCCCGGCCCCGCTTGACCCGCTCCAGAACGCCCTTGCGGTTTTCCAGCAGTCTCAGCGTGGTCATCACGGTGGTGTAGGCCAGATCCCGGTCCAGACCATTGCATACATCCTGCACTGTGCCTTCCCCCAGACGCCACAGGACGTCCATCAGTTCCAGTTCATAGCGGGTCAGTCGAGCTTCGGTCATGAAAGTTCCAGCTGCATCTGTCGCAGTCACACGTCACCTGGTGGAGCGAACGAACTGCGACCTGCCGGTTTCGCTGTGCCCGCCGCGGCCGACGGATCGTATGAGGTGCTTTCGGGAGCGTCAGTCCGGCCAGGCCGGCGGAGCGTCTCTGTTCTGCCTCAGCCGGGCAGACCTGTCAAGCCGGAGCGGGCGCAGGGTAGTTCCGGTCTTTTCTACTACAGGCATAGTTGATAGGATTCGCCCGGATCAGGACAGGAGCAGTGGACGCTGCTGACTGAAAGACTGACCGGAAACCTGGTGTCACCGCCGCCGCATGTGACAGCCCTGAAATAAGGGGCGCAGGCTGTGGTATGAAGACCGGGATTTCCGGACAGACACTGAAACCGGCCGGGAAGCTGGCCGGTGGGAAAGGAGTTCCGATATGAATCGACGACCACTGACAGAACCGCTGCGCCCGCTCTTGTGGTTTGCGGCCGGCGCCTGTGTGGTGACAGCCCTGCTGACCAGGGCTGTGCTGTTCCCGCTGGCGGGACCGGCACACGTGACCGCAGCGGAACAGCAGACAAAACCTGAGCCGACGCTGCAGCCCGGAGACTGCCATCTCGGGTCGAGCCGCGTGTATGTCTTCGTGGGCAAAACCGGTTTCGGGCATGAACACGCAATCGAGGGGCGGCTGAAATCCGGCGCACTGCATCTGAGCGACAGGCCCGCCTCGGGCCGGCTGGTATTCGACATGACCAGCTTCGCGGCCGATACGCCGGGAGCGCGAAAGTATATTGGTCTGGCGGGTGTGACGGATCCGGAGACGCAGAAGAAGGTGAACGCCAATATGCTCGGGCCGGACGTACTCGACGTCCGCCGGTTTCCGGCCGCCGGTTTCATGCTGACCGCGGTCACGCCGCTGCAGCAGCAGAGTCGCCGGGGGCTGCCGCAGTATCAGCTCGACGGTCAGTTCACACTCCACGGAGTCACCCGCCCAGTGCGGATCGTGGCGGAGACGGAGACGAAAGGAACGTGGCTGCACCTGCGGGGAAGTTTCGCCATCCGACAGACGGATTTCGGCATTACACCGTTCTCCACGGCTTTTGGTGCTGTCGGTGTCACAAATGATCTGCGAATTTACGGGGATCTGTGGGTGGCCCAGCCGGGCCCGGTGACCGAACGGAGCCCGCAGGACCGGCGATAGGGCACCTTCGGCCGGGTGTCCGCCCTTTGTCCCCTCTATCAGAGAGACTGCACCCGGCCCGAGGCAGTCGGGCCGGCATATTTCAGACTCAGGGAACAGCTTCACATGATCACCTGCCCCGGTATCACTTCGCGGGTCATCCGCCGGCATTACGACCTTTCCACCCTGTTTTACCGGCTGCTGTGGGGGCCACACATTCACCACGGACTGTGGGATCAGCAGGAGTCTTCGCGGGCAGCGCAGCTGAAGCTGACGGAAACCCTGGCCGACCGGGCGGGAATTCAAACCGGCGACCGGGTGTACGACATTGGCTGCGGTATGGGCGGTTCGTCGATTCACCTGGCGCGAACCCGGAACTGCCGCGTCACCGGCGTGACGCTGAGCCCCGTGCAGAGACTGTGGGCGGCCTCAGCGGCCCGGTTGCGGCGCCTTGGCGATCGGACAGATTTCCGCTGCGCCGATGCCGAGGCGGTCGAACTGCCGGAAGGCGAAGCCGATGTGGTGTGGAGCATTGAATGCACCGAGCACCTG
>JAGQPV010000309.1 GCA_020426545.1 Planctomycetaceae bacterium | reverse complement strand
GCGGCGGTGCTTCCGACAGCCCCGCGTCACCCCGCCCCCTGCCAGGTCGCCCTCCCGCAGCCAGCCACACAGACCGGCATACCACCAGTCCCGCAGCCAGCCCACCGGGGATCCAGAAAGTCGGACGGCACAGCACACACAATCCGAACACGGCCCCCGTCAGCAGACATGGCAGCACCGTCCCGCCATGCCGGGCCACAGAGCCGGGATTCTCCCTCTGACCGTCTTCGGGGTTCTCCCCGGGCAGGGGGTTCCCGCTGAAATCCGCCGGTGCGAGGCGAAGCCGTTCGATCTGCACCAGCAGCAGCACCGCCAGAAAAGCACACACGGTCTCCGTCATCGGCCGGGCCGTATACTGCACCAGCAGCGGATCAATCGCCACCAGACCGGCTGCCGCCACGGCACCGGTGGCGGGCAGACGAAAGCGGGCCAGCCGCCACGTGAGCCAGACCGTGCCCACTCCGGCGGCCAGCTGCAGCCCGGCGATTCCCAGCCACACCGCCATCGGCCCCAGGGGGCGGGTGCCCAGCAGCACCACCGACAGCAGCCCCGGGTACAGCGGCGGACGATACGCTGTCGGCCGTGTCGTTCCGGGCAGGCTCAAACCCCGTCCATCGGCCAGAGACTCCGCCAGGCCCAGGTAGCCATCGCGGTCGATCTGCAGCTGACCCGAATCCCATGCCAGCACCGCCACGCGAAGAACCGCCGCCAGCACGAGGACGACAGTCAGCAGGCCACGGCTTTTCGGTGATTGGCACATGAATTCTGTCTGGATTCTCGACCGGGCCGGGTATCTGAGAGGCGTACGGACTGGCCGAAAGATGGATAAGCGCGACAATGTACCCCAGGTAACATTCCGCTGGCCGATCCAGCGGCTAAGATGGCAGACCGGCGCAGCCCCCTTACTTACCCACCCTCTCGAATTCCGGTGTGCAGCAGCTGCCATGATAGCAGCAGATTCCCCCCGATACCTGCCCCTGCTGGTCCACGAACTGGTGCGCTGGCGGTATGTGCTGGCTTTGATTGCCCTGTGCAGCCTGCCGCCCGCGTGGCTGCTGGCGCGGCAGCTGAAATTCGATCAGTCCATCGAATCTCTGTATGCCAGCGATAACCCGCAGCTGCAGGAGTTTCGCCAGAGCCGGGAGTGGTTCGGCGGAGATGAATTCGTCATCGTGGCCTGGCGGGATCCCCAGCTGCTGGCCGAAGGCGGTCGCGAACTGACACCGGAAGCAGAGATCAGAATTCGCGACTTCTCGCAGAAACTGAGCCTGGTACCGGGCGTCAATCCCGACAGCACGCAGGATCTGGCCCGGCTGCACCGGGAGCAGATGATCGATTTCGGGCTGTTCCGCCGCAGCATGACACTGCCCCGCGACCGCATGCACGACCTGATGCGGAAAACTCTGCTCAGCGAAGACGACCAGACCACCGCGATCATTCTCCGGCTGCGTCCCCTGGCCGCCCCGAACGAACGGGAGCAGCGGGCCCCCTCCCGCCGGACGGACAGCCCGAACGAAGCCGCTGAAGCGCCGGACAAAGTGGAAGAGCCGGACGAAGAAGACTCCCGCGGTCTGAGTATTGCCCCCACGAACATCACCCGCCGGGCAACCATCAGCCGGATACGCGATCTGGCCCGCGCTTTCGGACGCGAACACGGGCTGGAAGTCGCTGTCGCCGGTGAACCGGTGCAGGTAGACGACATGTTCCGCTACGTGGAGGACGATGGACGCACACTGTTCCGGGTTTCGCTCGTGCTGCTGGCGGGCGTGCTGTTCCTGCTGTTTCGCAGTCTCCGCTGGGTGCTGCTGCCCCTGGTGATTGTGGTCGCCGCCATCCTGTGGACGGAAGCCACTTTAGTGCTGGCCCGTGTCCCGCTGAGCATGGTCAGCTCGATGCTTAACTCGCTGGTCACAATCATCGGCATTGCGACCGTCACACATTTCGCCGTGCGTCTCCGCGATCGCCTGCAGTCGGCCGACACCGGGGGAATGTCCCGGCTGGAAGTTGTGAGCCTCGTGTGCCGCGAGCTGATTCCTCCCGTCTTCTGGACCTGCACCACCACCGCTGCGGGCTTCGGGGCCCTGCTGACCAGCAGCATCGCTCCCGTGCAGAGCTTCGCCCTGATGATGACTCTCGCTACGGGCTGCGTGTTTCTGGCCGTGCTGATGCTGGTGCCGGTGGCCATGCTGGCCGGCCGCAACAGCCGGCCGGCCGGAGGAGGAGCCCGGCAGCTCCCCGCGGGAGAACTGCCCGCACCCGCTCACTCTGCCGCGGCCTCATCCGCCACAGGGAGACAGGGAACCTCGTACCGGCTGGCCCGTCGACTGGCCGCACTGGCCACCTATGTCGATCGCCGACACCAGCGGGTGGCAATTGCAGCTGCGGTGGTTTCCATCGTGGCACTGGCCGGGTTTCTGCGGCTGGAAGTCGAGACCGATTTCAGCCGGAACTTCCGGAAAGACAGCCCGATCGTCGAGTCGCTGAACTTTGTGGAGACTCACCTGGGGGGTGCCGGCAGCTGGGAACTCAATTTCCCCGCACCGCACCGGCTGAATTCCGAATACCTGGAGAAAGTAGAGCGGCTGGAGCAGAGGTTGCGGGAGGAATTCGTACAGCAGCCCCCGCCGCAGGAGCTGACGAAAATCGTCGGCATTCCTGACGGAATGAGCATGATTTTCCGCATTCCCTTCCTGACCGCCAGCGTCCGCCAGCGAACACGTCTGCTCAATCAGGTGCAGCCGGAATTCCTGCCCAGCCTGTACCGCAGCGACGCAGGCCGCATGCGAATTGTGCTCCGTTCGCTGGAACGGCAGAACGCCGAAGACAAACTGAAAACAATCGAACGGGTTCGTCAGGTGGCCCGGCAGTGGGCAGCCGAGGAACTGCGGGAGGAATTCCCCGCAGCCGAAGTGCAGGCCACGGGACTGTTCGTCCTGCTGGCCAACCTGATTCAGAGCCTGCTGCGGGACCAGCTGGCCAGCTTCGTCCTGGCGGCCTGCGGCATCTTTGTGATGATGTCGCTCGCGTTCCGGTCCGTAAAATACGGGTTGATCGGCCTGGTGCCGAACTTCTTCCCCATCGTGTTCGTGATTGGCTGCATGGGGTGGCTGGGGCTGCCGGTCAATATTGCCACCGCCATGATCGCCAGCGTTTCCATGGGGCTGACAGTCGATTCCAGCGTGCACTATCTCACCAGCTACCGCCGCTGGCGGAGCGAGGGACAGTCCCGGGCAGAAGCCGTGCGGCAGACACACGCGGAAGTCGGCCGGGCACTGGTGTTCGCCAACATCGCCCTGGTCGTCGGTTTTTCCGTGTTGACGCTGTCACACTTCATCCCGCTGGTGTACTTCGGCCTGCTGGTCAGCATTGCCATGCTGGGCGGCCTGGCGGGCAATCTGCTGCTGTTGCCCGTCTTCCTCCGCTGGCTGGACCGCGATCCCACATCGCCCGCCGAAACCACATCCGCCACCCATCCACTGAAGCTGCCCGTGGCAGTGAAATGACCGAGGCCAGCTCCGCCGGACGTCTTCTCTACGCAGGGCCGGTTGTACCGGCCATCTTTGATCGAGTGAAGACACTGACCGGGCCATCAAGTCTTCGCAGGTCAGGCTGTCACCAGACAAATCGGCGCGGAGTTTAGCTTCTCCGTATTCAGGCAGCCTTCCCTGCACAACTTCCCTGACTGCTGAATCCTCACCACTGGCCCCGGCTCAAGGGTGGCACGCCCTGACGCAGGAAGGGCGTGGTCTTAGCGCCATCGGTCAGGCTGTTGCCGGCAAACCGGCCTACCAGCACTCGCCCGAGGTGAAGACAGCGGCCCGCTGCATGGACACAATCTGCGGAGGAGCCACTTCCTTAAAAACGCCCTTATCCCAGATCGTGCCGGTCGTCATCTTGAATCCGCGGCCCCATTCTCCCCTGGGCTTTGAGCCATCCACATCGAGATACTGCTCGGCCTTCAGCCGCAGCGACCCGCCTTCCAGTCCGCAGTCAAAGACCAGCAGCCGCTCCTTGCGCTCATCGTCTTTGGGCGTATTAATGGAGGGAATATCGTGGATTTCAATCTGCAGAATGCCGCCCTTTGATTTCAGATAATCGCGGACCGCATCGGCCTTCGCCCCATTATCTGCGATATTCATGCCCAGGTCCTGCACGCGAACCGGCTGCCCGTTCTTATCCAGCAGCTGCGAGCTGCCTTTATCATTATATGGCCGGCCGGCCGCATGGTTGTAGGCTTCCACATACCGCCGGGGCCAGATCAGCAGCGTCTTACTGCAGGGATTATGCGCATACATATTGGTTTCAAATGTCCAGCACTCATTCTTATGATGTTCCTTCATCATAATCGTCTCGTGCCAGTCGAGCTTCGGCGTCTCCACAAACCGATCCATCATCACGGGCGTATAACGCAGGCGGAAGAAGGCATGGAAGTTCGTGCCAAATGTGGGAGCGTCCAGCGGCTGGCTGACGCCGTTGACACTTTCGAGGGACCATCGACCCATGATGCACCTTCTGCTGCGCGAGATGAATTTCCAGTTTGCGGGAGCATGGTTCCCCGGCAGCCGTGGCCTCGCCGAACGATTGCTGCCGGAGCCAGCATGGAAGGGAATCCCTCACACACGCCACCGCCAAAACCAGTCTGGCCCGAAGACGGCCAGCCGGTCCGCAACTTCTGGAGCAGAAAGAGAATTCACAGGCGGGTCGTGGCGAATACAGCGATTGCGCGGGAGGCACCACATCGTGAAACGACGAACAGCACCTGCCAGTGCCCGGGCGAAAGAAAATCGCCGGACAGAGTTCGCACAGAGCCCCAGGCCGGGAGGGAAGCGGGACATCAGAGGCCGGAAAGGCGTGCGACGTCCCCGTGCCTTGCCTCCGGCCGGTGCTGACGGATATCCGCAAACGAAAACAGGCCGTGGCTCCCGGGGAACCACAGCCTGCATTCAAAGCCGCCGGAGGGACTTGAACCCTCGACCTACGCATTACGAATGCGTCGCTCTACCAACTGAGCTACAGCGGCAAATCTGACTGTTCCGGCAGAATCACTGCACTCGCCGGAAGGCGGGAGTATCGCGGAGCCTGGGAAACTTTTCAAGCCGAACCGCCGGAGAACCCCCGACGGGTTTTCCGAGACCCAGCGGAAACCATGCCCCGCCCGCTTCCGCAGCGGTGAGGCCCGGTGCCCTGGAGTGCACAATTGCACAGATCGGCAACGCCGTCCGTCAGCAGTTCGACAGCCCATCATGCAGCGCCCTCGGCGTAAGCAGTTTCCCGCCAGCGACTTCCGCAAGTACCCCCGGCAGGATTCGAACCTGCGACCCCAGCTTTAGGAAAGCTGTGCTCTATCCAACTGAGCTACGGGGGCGGCCAGCGCCTCCGTGTTCAGGCGGCGGAACAGGCTGACTGTTTCAATACCCTGACCGACCGCCGGACGTCAACCGTCTCTCGCTGAGATTCGTCCACTCTCTGCGGGAGCTCCGGCTGTGCTCCCGCGGTCCGCCGGCAAACCTCGGTTCCGGCCAACATGTTCAACAGCCACAGTCAGCAGACACATCGACCGGGTGCGGAGGTTCGCCTCCTTCTCCGCCCGGAAAATTCCCGCAACTCCGTGGCGGCCCCTGCAGGGCGACCATCGTCCCCTCAAATCGGGACCTTCTCATCTGGACATGTCCTGCAAATGTGATCAATCTATGATTCCTTTTCGCTCCCGCCGCATGCGCACACATGTCCTGAAGTGCTGCCAGGTGGCGGCCTGAATGGCGGACCGAAGTTTCTTCTCTTCCGGAAGACCTGATTCAGACAGGAGATTGTCCGTTGCCCCGTGTTGTCTTCACGCCCAACCTGCTGCGGCACCTGGACTGCCCGCCCACCCGGACCGAAGGCAATTCGGTGCGGGAAGCACTGGAAGCGGTTTTCGTCCAGCATCACCAGCTGCGGGGCTATATCGTCGATGACCAGAGCCACCTGCGGCAGCACGTGAATATCTTCGTCGATGGCCAGCCGGTCTACGATCGCGAGCACCTGTCGGATGCTGTCGGGGCCGATTCCGAGATCTACGTGATGCAGGCCCTGTCTGGCGGCTGAGCCACGCGGGGTGTCCTGTCTTCCGGCCTCTGTCCCGGGCAACACGCCCTCATTTCACAACTGTGGAGTCGATCACGCCATGAACGAGCGGATGCTGGTGGGAACCCGCAAGGGTCTGTTTCAGTTGCGCCCCGGCAGCGGGCCCGGTGGCTGGGAGATCGACCGGGTCGATTTCCTTGGCGAGCCAGTCTCGATGCTGCTGTCCGATCCGGCCCGGAATATGGTGTATGCCTCGCTGACTCTGGGGCATTTCGGCGTGAAGCTGCACCGCTCGGCCGATGGCGGGCGGACGTGGGAAGAATGCGCCGTTCCCGTGTATCCCGCCGGTGCCACTATTGCGCAGCCCGGCCCTCCGGCCGATCCCGACGACCCGAATCCGGCTCCGCCGAAGCAGAAACCGGCCAGCCTGGCGGAGATCTGGAGTCTGGAAGCGGGCGACGATGGCACATTGTGGGCTGGCACCATTCCCGGCGGACTGTTCCGCTCCACCGATCAGGGCAGTTCCTGGGAACTGGTTGAAAGCCTGTGGAACCGGCCAGAACGGGCGATGTGGTTCGGCGGCGGGAAGGACGAACCCGGCATTCACTCCATCTGCATCGACCCCCGCGACGGGAACAGCCTGCTGGCAGCTGTCTCCTGTGCGGGCGTGTGGGGCACGACCGATGGCGGCGAAACCTGGGAACAGCGGGGCCAGGGCATGCGGGCCGAATTCATGCCGCCCGAGCGGGCCTACGACCCCGATGTGCAGGATCCGCACCTGATGGTCCGCTGTCCGTCGTCTCCCGATCATCTGTGGATTCAGCACCACAACGGGATCTTCCGCTCGGTGGATAACTCCCGCAGCTGGACGGAAATCACCGCCGAAGCCCCTTCGCGGTTCGGCTTCGCCGTGGCCGTTCACCCGCACGATCCGGAAACAGCGTGGTTCGTTCCCGCGGTGAAG
>JAGQPV010000030.1 GCA_020426545.1 Planctomycetaceae bacterium | reverse complement strand
CGAGCTGCACCCCCGGTGAGAACCGGTAGTGTTCCTCGCTGAAAGCAATCTTGAAGGCATAACTGCCCGGCGGAACCAGGAAATTGCACTTCAGGGCAACGGGCTCGTCATTGAGGAACAGCCCCAGCATGGCCACCTGCCCCCGGGCGGAACCCTGGGCGACAATCGTTTCGAAATACTGCCGATGGTCCGGGCTGTCGGCCATGGCCGTCTCGCCGCGGCCCTTCCAGCCCGACTGCTCCAGTTCGAGAAACCGGGCCGTCCAGCGGGAAAAATCGGGATCGGTATCGGTCGAGCGAACCTCCAGCCGGCCGAGATCCGCCAGTCTTCGCCGCAGCCTGCGGTGTTCCTGCCGGGTGCGACCGGTGACAGCCTCGCTGCCATAGTTCTCGGGATCGGCCTCGCACCGCAGCAGCGCCCGGTGGTAGGAATCGGCACAGTGAACCAGCCAGCCGCCTTCGCGGGCGACTTCCAGCAGAGAAGATGCAAACAGCCCGTCGGTCGTCAGGTGATGCAGATCCCACAGCGAAGCACCGCGGGCTTCCGTCCCGATCCAGTGTCCCACCGCGCGGATGGTGTCCTCAGCGCAGTCCCGCCGCACCAGCGGAACGCAGCTGTAATCGTACATGTGCTGCCACATCCGCCAGGTGTGGAACGGCCACCGCCCCAGCCGCACGAGGTGCATCGGAAACATCCCGCACATTTCCGGCGGAGAATCTGTGCGGCGGCTGTCGCGGTACACCATCACCAGCTGCACCTGGCCGCTGGTCGCAAAGGCTTCCAGCGCGGGCACCAGCATCCAGGGCTCGTAGAACGGGTTGGGGTCAGCGGCGTCTTGTGCCAGCTGGTTCCAGGCAGCCAGATGCGGCTGAAGTTCAGCCACGCTTTCGGCCACTTCAATCCACAGTTTTGAACCACGGGGCAGGGCGGTTTCCGCTGCTCCCCGCAGCTGCGCCGGGGCCTGCCGGGCAGGCAGCCGGGCTGACTGCGATTCCTGAGCGACGTTCTGCCCGGCAGCGGTGAGAGTTGCCTGAGCGTTCATTATTCCAGCTCCCGATATACGTCAGCGTCCGTGGCAGGTCAGTCTGTTCTGAGGCAAACTGCCCGCAGCAGCTGCGGAACTCCACCCGGCCTCCCCTGTCAGGGCCTGAATGAAGCAGGCAGCAGTCTCACCCCGCACGAAAAACAGCGGAACAAGAATAGTTCGCAGAACTCCATCCGGCGGACATCCGCACGAACCTGGCCCCGGCTCCGCGGTATCTGCCCTGTTGATTCCGTCTGAACCTCCTGTCGTTCAACCACTTCCGGCTGTCGGTCCCGTCCTGACAGAGCAGGGCAGGGAAGACAATTGCAAGCCTCCGACAGATGGCTCCTTCAAGTATGCTACGGAGAGACGCTGCGTGCGCGACCTTTCTCGCGACCCAGGGATTCTGACCAGCGGCGAAGGGCCGAACGGGTCTGCCGGGCGGCATTCAGCATGGTGAACCGCCACCGGGGGCGGCGCCATTTCAGCCACACCAGTTCCGCGACATCGGTCGACAGTCGCTGCTTGTGTTCGGTTTCACCACACAGAAAATCGAAGGCGTCGTACCCGCGGCGGCAGGCTTCGCCCAGGCAGAGACAGTCGATGGCAAAGCCCGGGCTGAGTCGCTGCAGTTCCGGGTTCCAGCCCCCCTGATACAGCAGCACCCGGTTGCCATCGATCAGAAACTGAGCACAGGCGGCCGTCTGCCCCTCGTGCTGCAGCCGACACAGAACCACCCGCCCCTGCGGCAGCAGCCGCTCGATCAGGGTGCGGTGAAACTGTTCAAACCGGCGGCTGGCGTACGAACCGGGTTCTCCCAGTGCCGTCCATCGCTGCTGATGCAGCTGCACCAGGTCATCGAATGTGCTGAGGGCGGCGGGCAGATCGGTAATCCATTCCAGCTGCCCGGGCGACCACGGCCGGAGTTTGCGGCGAATTGTCCGCTGCATGGAACTGCCCAGCAGTTCCACCGGTTCGCACTGCAGACTGCGGGCACGGGCCAGGTCGCAGTAGAACGACCGCTTGCGGACGGAATGCATTTCCGGTCGCTCGCTGATTCCGTCCGGCAGATCGGCGGTGCAGAAACCATCCAGCTGGAAGGAATCCCAGCGGGTGAAACTGTCGACCCAGCTGACCAGCAGCGCAGCGAACTGGCCCCGATCATCGGCATGACAGAGCAGACCGTTATATTCCACACAGATGGAATCGGTGTCGGGCTCGCCGGCAGTTCCGAGGTGAATCGTGCGGATCGGCAGGGGGCCGTCGTGCTGCTGTGCCCCGTGAGTCACCAGGCAGAAGCCCGCAGCCTGACCGTTTCTCTTCAGAGCGGCGAAGCGGTGCTCCACCAGATCTCCGTATGTTTCCAGCCAGATTTCCGTCCAGTCGGCACTGGTCATCAGCCGGCTGCTGCCCAGCTGCTGTTCGAGCTTTCTCCAGTCAGCCAGCACGGATTCCCGCTCGGTCGAGGGATGGATGCTCAGACTGAGGGGGGGCCCATTCCCCGCAGCAGAACCGGCCTGCATGGTGTCGTCATCTGTCTGACAGACCGTCGCCAATGGAATCCTCGCTTCCCGAATATCCAGACTGCGGCTGCGCAACGCCGGCTGGGCTGTTCCGTAATGTCTCGACTGCTGACTCGAACGGTTGAAACTCTTCCGAAACCCTATCACCGGATGCAGCGAGGGCCAGCCGTTGCTTACGGGGTTGTCAGGCAATAAGGAAGTACAGAGTCCTGAGGGACTTAACGATCTGGATGAATCGGAACACTGGCTGACAGGGATCAAACCGGCAGGATGCAGCCATACGACATCCGGCACTCCGAATGATGCCCGATGTCATCATCCGATCGGCCAGTTCCGCGGCACCGCCGGCCAGCCACGATCTTCCAGCAGGTTGAGATCTCGGGTCGAGCGGGCCAGACAGCAGTCCGGATTCCGCCACCTGCCCGGCGCTCTGCTGAAGCGTATCTCAGAAATTCAGCCGGGAATGCGGAAAACGGCGGCCAGTCCCCGATCGGGCAACGGCCGGCCGGCGCCAAAACTGATCAGGCGAATACAGCTCGCCTCCACTGCGCACTTGCATTCGAACTGGCAGGCCCGTGTAATCTGTGCGGACATGCCCGGCCTGCTGTTCTGTGCGGTTCAGGCAGTTCAGGTTCTGCCCGCGGCGGACTTTTCGAAAGTTCCGCATCGCGGCAGAGCGGTTTCACCCGGATTGGCTTCCCCAGTAGAAAGCTCTCACCATGCTGCATTTCCCGCAATTGAGGCGGAACCCCCGCCCCGTGGCCCGTCCTGGCCGGATCCGTTCTCTTCAGCTGCTGCTGATGCTGGCCCTCTCCGGATCGGCCGCTGTCGGGCAGGCTGCCGATGGAAAGACCGAACTGCCGGAAGCGCGTCGGCAGGCGGGCTGGAAGCTGCTGTTCGATGGAGTCTCCACCGATCAATGGCGAAACTTTCGCAGGGATTCGCTGAGCGACGGCTGGCAGGTGCAGGACGGAGCACTCGTCCGCACGGGGAAAGGTGCCGGCGATATCATTACGAAGGATCGCTTCGCCAGCTTTGAACTGTCGCTGGAGTACCGCATTTCCAAAGGCGGGAACAGCGGCATCATGTTCCATGTTTCTGAAGAATCCGAACGGCCCTGGCACAGCGGCCCGGAAATTCAGGTGCAGGACAATGTCGACGGACACGATCCACAGAAATCGGGCTGGCTGTACCAGCTGTTTCAGCCGGGCATCGATCCGGCGACCGGCGAAATCACCGATGCCACCCGTCCGGCCGGGGAATGGAACCACGTGCAGCTGCTGGTGACTCCCGTAGGCTGCGAGGTCAACCTCAACGGTTACCGCTACTACCGGTTTCAGCTGAACACGCCCGACTGGAAGGAACGGGTCGCGAAGAGCAAGTTCGCGAAGTACCCCGAATTCGGCAGTCTGGGAATCGGGCATATCTGCCTGCAGGACCACGGCAACGAAGTCGCCTACCGCAACATCATGATTCGGGACCTTCCGTGGGACGGTGTTGCCAGCGAGCCGATCAGCGGCACGCTTCCGCTGCAGGTCGAACAGGCGTTCCCGCAGCTTGAGTGGACCGGCTGGGAACCCGCCGATGAACGGGGCCGGGTGCAGGACTTCCGCCCGATTGTCGTCACCCACGCCGGTGATGGTTCAAACCGCGTGTTTGTCGCCACGCAGCGGGGAGTGATTCACGCTTTCGAGAACAGCCAGGACGCGACCGCAACGAAGGTGTTTCTCGATCTGCGGGACAGAGTCATCTACAAGAGCAACGAAAACGAGGAAGGTTTCCTCGGCCTCAGCTTCCACCCGAATTACAGGGAGAATGGCGAGTTCTGCGTGTATTACACCACGCGGAAGGCCCCGCATACTTCGGTGATTTCGACCTTCCGCCGCTCGGCGAACAATCCCGACAAGGCCGATCCGGAATCCGAGAAGGTGCTGCTGGAGATTGAGCAGCCATTCTGGAATCACAACGGGGGAACCGTGGCCTACGGGCCGGACGGACTGCTGTATATCGCACTGGGAGATGGCGGCGCGGCGAATGACCCGTTCGGCCACGCGCAGAACACCAGCACGCTGCTGGGTTCCATTCTGCGGATCGATACGTCCCGGTCGGAAGACGGGAAACCGTATGCCATTCCCGCGGACAACCCGCTGGTGGGCCAGAAGGAGGCCCGCCCCGAGATTTTTGCCTGGGGAGTACGGAATGTCTGGCGGATGGCCTTCGACCGCGAAACCGGCAAACTGTGGTGCGGCGATGTGGGCCAGAACCTGTGGGAAGAGATCAACATCGTCGAGAAGGGCGGCAACTACGGCTGGAATCTGCGGGAAGCCACGCATCCCTTCGGCCGGAAAAGCAGCGACGGACAGGATCTGAAAGATCCCGTCTGGGAGTATGACCACCAGGTGGGCAAGTCGATCACCGGAGGACTCGTCTACCGTGGCAGCCGCCTGCCGCAGCTGGTCGGCAAGTATCTGTATGCCGACTACATCACTGGCCGCATCTGGGCGCTGAAGTACGATGCCGAAGCCGGGAAGGTCGTGTCCAACGAATCCATTCCCAGCCAGAAGCTGCCCATCATCACCTTTGGCGACGATGAGCAGGGCGATGTGTACTTCACGATGGTGACGGCCAATGGCCGGGGCCTGTTCCGGTTTGCTCCCGCCGATAAGAAAAGCCAGGACTGAGCAGCCCCGGCCCCGACCGGGCACTGTGGTGCAGCGACCTGGCGAAATTACCGGGGCCGAAGCCCGCGCGCAGAATGCCGGGCGCAATGACAGATGCCGGCAGGCGACCCAAAATGGGTTACCTGTCGGCATCGGTCCGACCCGGATCCTTCCGGCAGGCGGAAGACGGTGCTTCCGCACTGGCCGGGAAGTGGCATTCTGTCAGTTGCCGCAACGAATGTGGCAGCCGTCTGTCCTGTACGCCCCCTGATCTGTTCTGACCCGCAAACCGGTTCCCCGGGAGCGGAAATCCGGTGATCGCCGGCTCAGGCAAGCTGCTTTTTGCGGCCGACCAGAGTCTTGATCCGTTCGGCGAGCAGTGCCGCGTCGAACGGTTTGCGGAACGTCTCGTTGAACAATGTGCGGTCGAAACCGCTGGCATTGTCGTCATCGCTGAGCAGGCCAACGAGAACGGTGTCGGTGTATTCGTTGTTCTTTTTGAGGTTCTGAGCGATCATCAATGCTTCGTTTCGCCCCATCGCGAAATCGATGACCACACAGTCCGGGTGCAGGCTTTCGGCCTGAATCCCTGCCTCAAAACCACTGGAAGCGTGCTCAAGTTTAAAGTCTTCCGGGCTGATCATTTCAGCCAGGCTGCTTTGCACCTGCTGGTCCGCCCCAACAATCAGCAGTTTGCCCATGGCTTCGTCCTCCAGCTCGCCCAGGGGCATGCCGTGTTCTTTGAGGAAGCGAACCAGGTGCTCACGAGGGATCCGACGATCCTGCGAACCGGGGATGCGATATCCGCGGAGCCGGCCGGAGTCGAACCACTTGCTGACTGTGCGGGGAGCGACTTTACAGATCTTGGCTACCTGTCCAGTAGTAAAGATCGTCCTCATTGCGGGCTCTCCAATCAGATTTTATGCCACAGAGAGGGCTTGTCGAACCCTCCGGATCTTTACCCCATCCTCGATGGCCGGCACATCCTGGCCTTCTTGGTCCGTGACAAACAGAACCATCGAGGTGTCGGGTCGGGGTATGGTCCTTCGGCAGGACGGAAGAAGTCCGCAATGCCATTCGATGAATGACCTGCGGGACAACCGAAACCGCCTCGAACCGGGCGCTTCTGCGCGTCGGCTGACCGTCTGCGTGTCCAATCAGGCACACAGGCAGCTGATGCGCAGAAACCGGGGGCGCGGACCGGATGCCAATCGCCAGAGCTTCCGGCTCTGATGGTGAGACGAATCTCGCCGGGTTGTCCTGCCCCCCTTGTCGACGGATCAACCGGTAAACCGGTTTGAAAGATCACACCGGTGCTAACCTCCCTGAGCAGCACCGTCTGGTTGTGTGATTCTTTCGAATCCACCCGTCTGACGAACCTTATCGTCTTCTGCTGCCAGCTCGCTTGAGTCCCGCTTCACGATGTTTGCGGTCTGGAACGGAAGAGAGCGTTGTCGCACGCGCAGGGATTGCCGCACAAGTAACGGACACACCCCGCAACCGGCTGGGCGCGATTGTTACTAAGGTTCCACGGGACAGGGAGTTCCGGCCTGCAGCACCTGACACCCGGCCGGACCGTCCGTTGCGGTTCTGCGGATTCTGCCGGCACGAAGGGCATGTGCGGGATTCTACAGAGAAATCCTGCCCCGGCCCCGGCGAACGGCCTTGACCCGCACAGCAGTTGCTCCACACCGCCGGGTGCGGACAGCACAAGGCACAGCGAACATCGCCGGATCAGGCCGCCTGGGCGGTCCCGTCGTCGGAGTCCGCACTGGCCGTGAACTCACCATTGTCGCTGATGTCATCGAACCGGACGGACATCCGCTTCGACACACCCGACTGCTCCATGGTGACGCCGTACAGCACGTCGGCAATGGTCATGGTGGGCTTGCGGTGAGTGATCACCACGAACTGCGTGGTGCTGCGGAACTCCTCCAGCAGCGCCAGCAGCCGCCCCACGTTGGCCTCATCCAGAGCCGCATCGACTTCGTCCAGCACGCAGAACGGGCTGGGCCGGCTGCGGAACATGGCCAGCAGCAGCGCAAACGCCGTCAGCGTCTTTTCGCCACCGCTCATCAGCGAGATGCTCTTCAGGGCTTTGCCGGGTGGACGCGCGACAATATCGATGCCGCACTCCAGCACGTCGTCCGGATCTTCCAGCACCATATCGCCGTTACCACCGCCGAACGCCTTGCGGAACAGTTCCTGAAAGTGGCTGCGGATCGCGTCGAAGGTTTCCACGAACAGCCGCCGGCTCTCCGCGTTGATCCGGCGGATGATGTCTTCCAGAGTGCTGCGGGCCTCCACCAGATCCTGCAGCTGCATGCTCAGGTGATTGAACCGGGTTTCCAGTTCATCCAGATCATTCAGGCTGTCGGTGTTCACGCTGCCCATCATCTTCAGCTTCCGCCGCAGACGGCTGACGCGTCCCTCGAGTTCCTCCCGCACATCCTCGAAGGTCAGTTCGCTGTCCGGATCGGAGAGGAGTTCGGCAAAATCGCCCTCGCCATCCGTCTCGGTCTCCTCCCCGGTCTCAGCTGCCGCGGCAGCCTCTGAATCCGCAGCGTCAGACTCGACTTCATCTGGTCCGCCTGAAGATCCCTCCTCTGCGGAGCTGTCCTCCGCGGTCGGGCTATCGGCGATTTCCGCCGCAGCGGGTTCCGTCCCCTCGTCTGTCTCGTCGGTGGCAGCGGCTTCAGCAGCCTCTGCCGACTGGCCGGTCTCCTCAGACGGGCTGGCTTCTGCGTTCGCGTTCCCGGTCCCGATCTCGGTCTCGCTTTCGGTCTCCGCCCCGGTGCTGGACGGATTGTCTCCCCGGCTGCCGGCTGCCTTTTTCAGCTGGCGGGCGAGCAGATCCCGTTTCTCTTCCAGATACATCCGGAACGCCGAGGCCCCCTCGCGGACGAGTTCATCCAGATCGACCTGATATTCTTCCTCCATGCGTTCCCGGAGGGCGGCTTCCTGGTGTGTCAGTTCGCGGAGCTGCATATCGGCCCGGTGCTGGATTTCGTCGAACTCTCTCTGTTCTTTCCGCAGCGCGGCCTCTTCCTTCATCAGGTTGCTGCGATTGCGGCGGAGGGCGGCTTTCTCGGCGGTGAGGCCCGTGCCTCCCCGTTCGGACTGTTCCAGGACCAGGGCCAGTTCCGCCAGCTGAGCCGACGTGTTGAGCACCATCAGCCGGGTCTCGCTCAACCGCTCGCGGGCCGCAGCCTGCTGACGGCTGACTTCCGCCAGCTGTGTCTGCCGTTCCTGCCGGTCGCGGCGAAGCCGTTCCAGCGAACGACGGTAATCTTCCAGCCGTCCGGCGAGGCTGCCGACTTCCGCGCGGCACACATCGGACTTCTGCCGATTCTGCTGCAGCTGTCCGCCAATCTCCGTCAGCTGCTGTTCTGTCTCGGACTGCAGTTTCCGCTGCTGCTCGGCAGCCTGCACCGCGGCACCGCGTTCCGCAGTCACTGCGTCCAGCGATTCCCGCAGACCGGCTTCGGCTTCCGACTGCCGGGCCAGCTGAGCCTCCAGTGTTTCCTGTTCCCGTTCGAGCCGCTTCAACCGACGCTGGACGGCATCCCGCTCGGCGGTAATCCGCGTGAGTTCCGCAGCCTGCCCGCGGGCCAGTTTCTCGGCTTCGGCCACACCAAAGTCGCAGCCGGACAGCGATTCGCCCAGGTGGACCAGATGATCTTCCTCGCGGGAAATCCGCCGATCGAGCATTTCCAGTTCGTGGCTCAGCCGGCGCAGTTCGCTGCGACGGGAAACCAGCGACGATTCGCTGTGAATCAGCCCCGTGTTGATGGTGCCGTCGCGGTCCAGCAGCTCGCCCTGCAGAGTGACGAACCGGCAGCCACGGCCGGTCGACTTTGCCAGCTGCAGCGCATCGTCCAGCGTTTCCACGATCCATGTATCAGCCAGCAGCTGCGCGGCCAGCTGCGGATGTCCGTGCGACAGCCGGACCAGACGGTCGGCCCGTCGGCAGACTCCCGGTTCCTGACTCAGGTCGGGCAGGGCGGCAATGTCCATCTGAAAGCGGTCCAGCCAGACGGTGGCATGTTCCGCCGGAGCATGTTCTGCCGGGGCACCTTCTGTCCGGGGCTGTTCCGCCGGGGTATCCGCTGCCGACTCACCCGGAGGATTCGTCTCGACCGGTGTCAGGGGATGCGGACCGTATCCCTCAGCCGCGGGGGTGGCGGCTTTTCGGGGAGCCGGAGGGGCTGTGCGATCTTTCAGCGACAGAAATCCAACCCGACCGGAAATCTGTGTGGGAGCCGTCCGCAGGTATTCCACCAGTGACTCGGTTTCCGACATCACCAGCAGCTGAGCCCGCGTATCGAGAGCCACCTCCAGCAGGGCGGCATCTTCCAGGTCGACTTCGAGCAGTTCGGCCACGGAACCGTAAATACGATTCCACGGAGGCTGGTCGGACGTGCGGGCCCGATGCAGAATCTCCCGCACACCAATTCCCATCCCCTCCTGCCGCTTCTCCAGGTCTTCCAGCACATGCCGCCGGGCCTGAGCGGCACTGCGTTCTTCCCGCAGCCGCGACAGCCCGCGCTCGACTTCGCCGTATTCGCCGGCCATCGAACTGCGTTCCGCCCGCCGTTCCGCCAGCCGTTCGTCGGCTGCTTCGGCCGTTTCGCTGGCCTGGCGGTGCTGTTCCTCGTGTGCTTCAAATTCTTCGCGGCAGGCTGTCAGCCGGTCGTTCAGTTCACCGAGGCGGGCGATGGTGGCATCGCGGGCGATCTCCGCGGCCTGCAGTTCCTGCCGGCGAGTTTCCCGAATGCCGTCCAGCTCGGCCAGCTGTTCCGTCTGCTGCTGCAGCTGCGCACGGACAGATTCCAGCAACTGCTGCTGCTGCTCCAGTGTGGCTGCGAGTTCCTGCTCCCGCTCGCGGTGGGTGTCGAGCCGGGCCTGGCCACTGGCGACTTCGGCCTCGGCCTCTTCGACCAGTCGCTGGTGATGCTCAAATTCGCCACGGGCTTCCTGCTCGCGGGCGGCAAGTTCGGAACTCTGCCGGCCTGTACGCCGCAGTTCGCTTTCCAGCTCCTGGCTGCGTGCGGCCTCGTGCCGGACTGTCATCTGCCGGGCCACCAGTTCTTCGCGGGTGGAGGCCGCCGCGCGGTCGATGGCCCGCAGCTGATCGTCGATCTCGGCGATTTCCGCATCCTGGCCGGCAAGCTTCGCCTCCAGCAGGCTGTGCATGCGGCCCAGTTCTTCGCTGCGTGCTTCCGCCTCTTCCCGCTCGACTTCCAGCTGTTCCCGCTTCGTGGTGGCCAGACGAAAATCATCGGCGGCGAGGCCCAGCCACAGCGACTTGAGTTCCGTCGATGTTTCACGATACCGGGCCGCTTTGGCCGCCTGGCTGCGGAGAGTCGTCAGCCGGGCTTCGACTTCATCGACAATGTCCGTCAGCCGCAGCAGGTTCTGCTCCACGCGTTCCAGCTTGCGGGTCGCTTCAACCTTGCGGGCCTTGAACCGGCTGATTCCCGCCGCTTCCTCAAACACGGCCCGACGACTGGCCGCGTTAGACTGCAGGATCTGATCGACGCGGCCCTGTTCGATAATGCAGTAGGCCGAAGACCCCGCACCGGTGCCCATCAGCAGCTGCAGAATATCTTTCCGGCGGACGACTTCCCGGTTGATCAGATATTCGGAATCGCCGGTCCGCCACAGCCGCCGGCCGATCTGAACTTCGGTCGAATCGTGTTCCAGCAGCCCGCCCGAGTTATCAAACGTCAGCAGGGCTTCCGCCATGCTGCCCGCTTTGCGGCTGGCCGAACCGTTGAAGATGACGTCGGTCATCTCCTTGCCGCGGAGACTCTTGGCGCTCTGATCGCCCAGAATCCATTTGATGGCGTCGACCACGTTGCTCTTGCCACTGCCGTTCGGACCAACGACGGCCGTAATCCCGGTCGAAAGATCGAACCGGGTCCGGTCGGCGAAGCTCTTGAATCCGAACAGTTCCAGGGACTTGAGCATGGGACTTTATCAGGCTGTTGTTTACATTCCGAACGGCGAAGAATGCCTGACAGGTTCTTTCAGGTAGGCCAACAGCCTGTGTTCAGCAGGACGGCTGAAACAGGCCGGAGGTTGGCAGCAGGATGGACGCAGGGAAAGCAGACGGAAAATCGCCGGACACGCCAGACAACCAGTCAGCGGGACGGGAGACTTTCCGTCACGGCCTGCCCCTGTTCAGGACTCATCATCCTCTCCGGGCTCTGTCTGTTCCGAGCCACCAGGCGTTTTCTCACGGCGGAAGAATTTCAGCGGATCGAACCGGGGCTTCTTGCGGGCTTCCTGTGCCGGAGAGGAACTGCCGTCCGCGTCTTCTGCTGCGTCGAGATCAGCGGACTTTTTCTCCCGGGCGGCTTTGTCGGCCGCACTGGCCCGGGCCCGGCCGCTGCGAATATCGCTCAGGCTGGCCGTCCCGCGATCGGCGTCTTCTTCATCATCGCGGCTGAAGTCCTGCTCCGACGTTCCCTCGGACTCGCTGTTTTCCGGGGCATTGTCGTCTTCGAACTCCAGACCTTTCTGCTTCTTCCGGCTGGTGCGGGCATCGTCTTCATCATCCTCGGGGTTGTCTACACCAAACAGGTTGGGAGCCTGATTCCGGCTGCCCACGCGAGAGCTCCTGCCGCGGCCGCTGCTCTTCTCACTGGGCCGATAGTACACGCGGCCCGCTTTGGGCAGGGCATCGACTTCCACCGGGCCGGGCAGGTTCTCCTGGTAACCGGCCTGCATCAGCATCTGGGCGACTTCCGGATAGGTGGCCCCCAGTTCGGCCGCTGCCAGAATCACATCGGCCACCCGAGTGGAAACCACCCGCCGGTCGTCACCTTCATCCACACTGAAGCGGGTGACGGTAATCGTATCGCTGCCGGGCGTTCCCCGAACCAGAATCGAATCGCCCGCCCGGAAGAACAGCGGTGTGCGGAATTCCTGATCCGCATCAAACAGCACGATCTCTGTCTTGCGGTTCCGCGTCAGGTGGACCATTGGCGGGCCCTGGGTATCCAGCACATGGAACTGGTACTGGTCATTCAGGAGGGCACCACGAATGAACGGATCGTTGGGATCGAGCGTGCTCAGAGCCCGGAAGGCTCCATATCGTGTTTCGGAACTGGCTTCGCTCATCAGTTCACGCAGTTTCACGTGAGATTCGGCTTCGTCGAGAGCCGCCATGGCGGCAAAGGCATACACGCGGAACGCCGGCTCCGTGCGGGCGGCTTCCTGCAGTGCATCCAGCCCGTCGGGCTCGCCGAGGTAAGCCAGAGCCACCGCCGAGTGAAAGCGGACTTCCAGGTTTTTGTTGTGCAGCCCCCGTTTGAGGACCGGAATGGCCTCCCGGCCGATGGCTTCCAGCGCGAGGGAAGTCCGTTCGACTTCGGCGCTTTCGTTCAGTTCCTTCTCCAGCAGCTGCAGCCGCACCCGCTGGGCAATGGGTGTCTCGCGGAAGGCGATACTGCGGATGACCTGCAGATAGCGGGGGAAGTTGTCGCGGTATTTCGGGTGAACCTTCAGCACGATCTTCTGATCGGTCTTGGCTTCACACAGCGGTTCGCGGGCACCGTACTCGGTGTAATGATGGAACCGGGCACCGATACGGTCGGCAATTCGTTTGGAGTTACGCACACTGCGATAATCGTTCCGCAGGAACAGGGCCAGATCGCGTTCCTTGAACGAAGTGCCGCCAGCCAGAATACGGCCTTTCCGCAGCAGCCCCTCGCGGGATTCCACTTCGCTTTCCGCACCGACGGAAATCAGCACGGAACCTTCAGCACGGGCGTAAATGTGGCCTTTAAGCACGCCGCGACCCGGCACCACCGCATGTTCGGACAGATTGGTTTCCATCAGCCAGCCACCGGCCAGCGAAGTCGCAGTGCTGTTATCCGGCAGGCTGACCTGCACATCGAACGGGTCGCCCTTGCGAATCAGCGGGGGCAGATAGGCCCGCACCACCACCAGAGCGGTGGTGGGTGAAGACAGAATCTGGTTCGGATTGCTCACGCCCCGGCGGCGCATCTCTTCCAGCAGGGCCGTCCGGTAGATCGAGGGCGGCGGGTCGCCACCGGTGTTCTTCAGCCCGGTAATCAGGCCCACTCCCTGCAGCCGAATCACATTCAGCCCGGTGATGGTGGTGTACTCGCCCACCAGCGGCGTTTCGACCACCGTGTCGAATTCGTCCGCCTCGCTGTAGTCTCCGTCCTCATCCTCGGATTCATCATCCGGGCTCTGAGACCGCATGCTCTGGAGGGGCTTCATTGTCATCGCCGTAAAACCCGAGAACGGGTTCTTCATCCCGGCCAGCGGCGACTTCATCGCCTGACAGCCCAGAAGAGACAATGCCGCGCAGAGCAGCAGGACGATCGACCGGGGCACATACCGTGGCGGTTTCAGCGTCATTGAGGCAGGACTCCTCCGGTCGAGGCAGATCGTACAGGGAAGGGAGGACCGTCTGACACAAGCTGGCCAACAGGCAGCCGGCGGTGCAGTCGGTCATCTGCTGCAGCCCTGTGGCCGACAGCCGGACAGACCGGGATGGAAGGGGGCTCCGTCGGAACGACGGGAAGCCGCAGTACAGGAGACGTTGAGAGTGGAATCTGTTCCGGATTTCCCAGAAACCGCAGCCCGACGCATGCGGCTGGCTGACCAGCGGCAGTACGGCAGGGGAGGGAACAGCAGAATTCCGGAACGCTGCTGAGAGGTGAGGAGCGGGAGATTATCCCGCCTGCCCGGAGGGGTCAAGATCAGCTCGTACGGGGTTTCGGCTGCGGTCCGGCTGCCGGGCGCGGATTCCTCTGGACGGGATTTCGGCTTTCTGACAGACTCCCGCGCCCGCCGTCCGCAATAAGCCGCCTTCCCGGAAGAG
Organism: Planctomycetaceae bacterium; assembly: GCA_020426545.1. Taxonomy (GTDB): domain Bacteria; phylum Planctomycetota; class Planctomycetia; order Planctomycetales; family Planctomycetaceae; genus JAGQPV01. The sequence goes on along the minus strand of JAGQPV010000030.1, from coordinate 4,498 downwards.
CGGGTGACAGACGGAATTTGGAATACAGCCAGCACCCTGCCTGTTCAGAGACGGCATGTGCTCAGACAGCCCTGCGAACCACTGAAGGACGTCGCACCACCCATGAGCGTCTCCGTCGTTGTGCCGATTTATAACGAAGTGACGAACATCCCGCGGCTGTACGCTGCACTGCAGGACGTTCTGCCGGGGCTGGGCCGTCCCTACGAAATGATTCTGGTCGACGACGGCTCCACCGATGGTTCGCTGGAAGAACTGCACCGGCTGGCCCGCACCGACCAGCACGTGAAGATTGTTGAATTCCGGGCCAACTTCGGGCAGACAGCCGCCATGGCCGCCGGCATTCAGGCCGCCACCTGCGATGTGATCGTGACGATGGATGGCGACCTGCAGAACGACCCGGGCGACATCCCCATGATGCTCGAACAGATCGACCAGGGGTATGACCTCGTCCACGGCTGGCGACAGGACCGGCAGGATACGTTCTTCAGCCGCCGCCTGCCTTCCGTGTGCGCCAACTGGCTGATTTCCAGAGTGACCGGTTTTCCCGTGCACGACCTGGGCTGCACGCTGAAAGCCATCCGCCGCGAAATCGCCCACGAACTGGAACTGTATGGCGAGATGCACCGCTTCATTCCGATTCTGGCCGGATGGCGCGGGGCCCGCTGTGTGGAAGTCGTCACCCGGCATCATCCCCGGACATCCGGCGAATCCAAGTATGGCATCTCCCGCGTGCCACGGGTGCTGCTCGATCTGATCACCGTCAAGTACCTGATTCAGTATCTTGCCAGCCCGATGAAACTGTTCGGCGGCATCGGGCTGGGCTGTGTGGGGCTGGGTTTCCTGTCGGCCACTGCCACCGTGCTGATGAAGCTGGTTCAGCAGACGGATATGACAGGCAACCCGCTGCTGCTGCTCTCCGCGTTGTCGATGATGGTGGGTGTCCAGTTTCTGGTGCTGGGCATGCTCGGAGAAATGGGCGCGCGGATTTATTACGAACTGAGCGGGAAGCAGCCGTTCGCTGTCCGTCGGACGGTCAACTTCACGGCGCTGCATCGGGTCGCAGACGACGACAATTCGACATTGCCTGTCGAACAGGACGAATCGCCCTCCATTTCCCGCCGGGCCGCCTGAGCCGCCACTTCCGCCTTCTGATTCACCGCCGGCCAGGCGAGCTGCCTGCCCCGGAACACTGCCGAAACCGGTACGTTCCTTCAACAGCCAATGACGGCCCGGGCCGCACGGCCCCGTTCTCCCGGGCCTGCCCGCAGGACGATTCACACCATGCACGAACCTGCCTCCGCCGCTGCCGGCACATCGCAACCGCCGGCTTTTCTCTCCGATGAACAGGGCCGGCTGCCGGGATCTGTCAGCCCCGTCAGTGTGCTGCTGGTCGCGCTGCTGGCCGTGCTGATCACGTTTTTCAATCTGGGCGGTTACCGCACGCTGGCTTCGCACGAAGCCTACGCCATGGTGCCGGCCCGCGAGATGCTGAACTCCGGTGACTGGGTTGTTCCCCGGTTTGGTGGTCTGCCCCGTCTGCAGAAGCCGCCGCTGGTCTACTGGACGATCGCCACCTCGGCCTGGCTGTTCGGTGAACTGAATGAACTCGTCGGGCGGCTGCATTCGGCCTTTGCCGGCCTGGCTCTGGCCCTGCTGGTGGGTCTGTATGCCGCCCGCTGGTGGGGAGCCCGTGCGGGCCTGGCTGCCGCGCTGATGCAGTCGACCGCGGTGTATGTGCTGATTTTTGCCCGCAAGGCAGAGATCGACATGCTGCTGTGCCTGCTGACGACCGGTGCTCTGCTGCTGGTTTCCGGTCATCGTCCGGAGGAATCCGCCCGGAAGTCGTTCGCCCGGTTTGCCGGCATGTGGGCTTTGACAGCCCTGACCTGGATGGCCAAATTCCACTACGGCCCCGCCATGATTCTGGGACCATGCATTGCCTGGTTTGTCGTCCAGAGATGGTGGGGTTCGCTCCTGCGGCTGGCCAATCCCGCGGGGCTGGCGGTGATGGCCGCCGCCGTGCTGATCTGGCCGCAGCTGCTGCTGGAACGGGTTCCCGAAGCAGCCCGAGTGTGGAACAAGGAACTCGTGGGCCGGGCCGTGGGCGATATGGGTTATCGTCCGTTCTGGTTCTATGTGCCGCACCTGCTGTGGCTGCCGCTGCCGTGGACTCCGCTGATGATCGCCGCCATCCCCGCCAGCTGGCGGGCTGCGTGGGCCGGCTGGCCCGGGCCGCTGCAGCTGTTCAATCTGCTGGTGCGGGGCAGGGTGGAGGCCAGCGTGGAAGAACCCGCCCGCCAGGCCAGTGGCCTGTCTCTGGTGAAGCGCATCGGCGTCTTCTGGAGCTGGTGGGGCACCGCCGTGCGACAGGGTGACTGCCGCGAGCGTTTTCTGTGGCTGTGGCTGCTGGTGCCACTGGCCATCGTCACCATTCAGGCGCAGAAGCACAAACATTACCTGATGGCGGCGCTGCCCGTGCTGACCTTCCTGGCTGCCCGGCCGCTGGCCGTGCTGGTCACCCGGCTGCAGTCGGGCCGGCCGCTGTTCCAGCCGAAACAGGCTCGGGTGCTCTCGGGAATCGCCTTTGCAGCGGCTGCGGGCCTGGCGGTGTTTGTGGGAATTCGCTGGCCCAGTATCGCCGTACCGGCTGCTCTGACGGCGGTGCTGCTGGCCGTGGGAACCACCGCGGCCGTGTGGCTGACCATGTGGCAGAAGAAGCCCGCCGCACTCACTGCCATCGCACTGACGTTTCTGTGCTGTTACCTGCCGGCCATGGCCTGGATGATGCCTGTTCGCGATCACCGCCGCCCCATGGCGGAATTCGCCCGCCAGGTGCGAAGCCACGTCCCGGCCAGCCAACCGGTGCGGGTGTATGACATGGGCATGCATGCCGTCGTGTACTACCTCGATGGCCCGGTGCAGCGCGTCGAAGGTGTGAAGTCTCTGCACAGAGAAATCCGCAGAGAGGGCACCCTGCCGGTTGTCCTTGAACGCGGCAGCCTGGCGCAGCTGGGCAGCCACGTTGATGTCGAGATCACCTCTGAGATTCAGCCCGATCCCGGGCTGGCGAAAGCTCCGCCCGATCTGGTGCTGGCGCGGCTTTCCTGGATCGACAGCGGGAAACCGAAGAATGCTCTCCCCCCGGCGAGTGCCCCGCTGCAGCAGGCCGCTCAGGATGGTGACCAGACAAAGCGGCGGCAGTAAGGCGGAAACAGCGTGCTGCGACGTGCCGGAATCACTGCCGGGAGGCCTGGCCGCTGGACTGCGGGAAGTCGCTGCAGTGAGGCTGCGGGGCTGCTGACGGTATTCCAGTCAGGGCCCGGATTCCGGCTTTTGCGGGGCATGGCTGTCGCGAAACCGCTGCGCAGTGGTATAACTGAGGTTGACGGGTGGCGTGCGGGGCAGGTCCCGCAGGTTGATGTTGTGCCACCAGCCCGAAGCGTGCCCTGCCAGTCTGCTTCGGAAGCACCGTACTGAATTCGGCTTTCTGTCCTCTGCTGCGCCCGGAGCCTGTCGCTTCCCGGAGCACGGAAAATCCCGGCTGAACCGGTTCCTGCCTGCCTCCGCATCGTCCGATGCATCCCCGAGGCCAGCCGGCAGATTCCGAAGCACCCGGGGCAGACCGCCTGCAAATGTGCTTCCGTACCCTCCCTGTTTACTGTCCTGCAGACGGCTGGGCCTGTTGTCTCTGCCTGCCGGAAAGGCCCGCCATGCGTTCGTTTGTGATGTCTGCCCTGCTGATCGGTTTTACCGTTTCTTCCGCGGTTGCTCAGGATCAGACAGAAAAACCTGCGGCCGATGCCGCCCCGCCCGCTGCTCAGAAAATCGAACTGAAGACCACGCTGGATCGTGTCAGCTATGGTTACGGCCTGAACGAAGGCCGCAAGCTGGCCTCCGGCGGAATCAAGCTGGATCCGAAGCTGGTCGCCCGGGGCCTGGCCGATGCCTTTGAAGGAGCCGATCCGGCTCTGACCCGCGAAGAACTCAATGCGGCCTTCCAGGAATTCGGCAAGGAGATTGAGCGGCAGCGGGCACAGGCCCAGATCGATGCCGATCCGGAACTGAAAGCCATTTCCGACAAAAACCTGGCCGAGGGTGCTGCCTTCCTGAAGAAGACCAGCGAGAAAGAGGGAGTCGTGACCCTCAAGAGCGGCCTGCAGTACGAAGTGCTCAAGAAGGGTAAGGGCGAGAAATCTCCCGGCCCGGAAGACACCGTCACCACGCATTACCACGGCACGCTGATCGACGGCACCGTGTTCGACAGCTCGGTCGATCGGGGCGAACCGGCCAGTTTTCCGGTCGGCGGGGTGATTGCCGGCTGGACGGAAGCCCTGCAGCTGATGAAGACAGGCGACAAGTGGAAGCTGTACGTTCCAGCCAGCCTGGCCTATGGACTGCGTTCCGTGGGCGGCAAGATTGGCCCGAACTCGACTCTGGTCTTCGAGGTCGAACTGCTGAGCATCGCCGAACAGGATCTCGGCAATAACGAGTGAGCTTC
>JAGQPV010000308.1 GCA_020426545.1 Planctomycetaceae bacterium | reverse complement strand
TCCGGCCGGGTTGTCCCCCCGTGTGAGCAGCAGGACATCAGGCATGGTACGTTCCCCGGCTCAGGCCGGCAATCCGTCTGGACACGGCCCCAGGGGGCTGCAGGAAGCCCTCAGATACGCACAGATGGGCTGGTGCATCATTCCCATCGGAAAGGGTACGAAGATGCCCGCACAGGCACTGAGGCGGTGGAAGATGTACCAGAACCGACGGCCCTCCGCAGAGACCCTGCGGAAGTGGTTCGCTGAAGAGCACGGTATCGCGGTGATGGCAGGGCCGGTATCGGGCGGGCTGGTGTGTCGCGACTTCGACGAAATGCCGGCCTATGACCGGTGGGCGGCATCACACCCGGATCTTGCGGAGTCTCTGCCGACAGTAGTGACCAGCCGCGGGCGGCACGTTTACTTCCGTGGCGATGCGGAGACCGACAGCATCAAGCCTGGTGGCACGCTGGTGAAGTTTCCTGATGGAGAGTTGCGGCTGCGAGGGTGCTACACCCTGCTGCCCCCGAGCCTGCATCCCGACGGCCACCCGTATCGCTGGCTGATTCCGCCGGGTGGCGAACTGCCGATGGTCAACATTCGCGAAGCCGGCTTTCTCGAGTCATCCCCAGTTGTAACAGAGAGAACAGAGACAACGGAGATTACAGAGATAACCGATGAAAACAGAAGAGCACTGAGGCAATGGGGGGACAGCCTCACAGACGCGCCGAAAACGGCGCTATCGATTGAAGAAGCGATTCAGAGCAGTCTGCCATCAGGGAAGGGGCAGCGGCATCGGCAGGTGTTTGAGCTGGCACGGGCATTGAAGGCCGTCCCCCACATCGCAGACGCGACTGCAAAGGCTCTCGAACCGCATGTCCGCGAATGGCACCGGCGGGGCCGGGAACTGCAGGTGATTGATACGGAACCATTCGACGAAACCATGATCGACTTCGTCAAAGCATGGGGCCGGGTGAAGTTTCCGAAAGGGGAAGAACCCATGAATGCGATTCTGGAACGGGCTCTGGCCGGCGACCTGCCGGAAGCAGCACAGAAATTCGATTCGGAAGGCTGTCGGAAGCTGGTGGCATTGTGCCGGGAACTGCAGCGGGCCACAGGGGATGAACCGTTCTTTCTGTCCGTCCGCACTGCAGGCCGGCTGCTGGAAACGACGCCAGCGAGTGCTTCCCGCTGGTTCAGTTTGCTGCAGTTCCACGAAGTGCTGAAGGAAATCGAGAAAGGCAGCCAAACCACGAAACGAGCAACGCGATTCCGATACATCGCGGGCGATGCCTGACCGGACGGACTCTGTGCATGAAATATCACCATGCCAGCACCGCTCTCAGGCCCCATTTCGCCGGAAGGACCCGCCCGCATTCTGAGGCCGGCGGGGGGCCGATTTTCTCCCGGCGGCGGGCATCAGAAACCACACCCTGGCACGCGGGAGTTCACATGCAGGTTTTCGACAGTTTAGCCGCCCCGCGAATGTGCCCCGAGCCCTGCAGGCAACCTTACCTATCTTGCCAGAAGTGAGGGGTATAGGTGAGGGATCGATCCCGCGAATTCCGGCCCGATAGACTGAACCCGTGAACCCCTGCCGGCCCCCATCCGTTACAATCCTGTCCTGACCTTTCGTCATGTGGCGCGGATCATCCGGAGTGAGACCCGGACCCGCGCTGCATGGCGTGTCTCACGAAAGGCTTCTTCCTGATGGCATCAATCACCCGTCACCCGAACGGTACGCGCGACGTTCAGTTCATCGGCCCGGACCGCAAACGCCGAACGATCCGGCTGGGGAAGACTCCGCAGAAGACGGCCGAAGCCGTCAAGCTGCGGGTGGAACAGCTGAACGCTGCGGTCACTGCCGGCCATGCTCCCGACCCGGATACGTCCCGCTGGGTGGCTGGCCTGGAACCCGTCCTGTATGACCGCCTGGCAGCAGCCGGCCTGGCCCAACCGCGGGAGCAGCGGGACGGAACGACGCTGCAGGCATTCATCGACGGATACATTGCCCGGCGGACCGATGCCAAGCCGACCACCAGAACGGTATACGGTCACACCCGGCGGAATCTGGTGGAGTTCTTCGGCAGTGGCAAGCCGCTGCAGGGCATCACGCGGGGGGATGCCGATCACTGGCGACTGTATCTGGCCGAACAGGGGCTGGCACCAAACACCGTTCGCCGCAGGTGCGGGATTGCGAAGCAGTTTTTTCGGGCGGCCGTGCGGTCAAAGCTGGTGGCCGAAAATGTGTTCGACGATCTGGAATGCGGTGTGCGATCCAACCGGGCGCGGGATCATTTCATCACGCGGGAGGATGCCGGCAAAGTGCTGGATGCCTGCCCCGATGCCGAGTGGCGGCTGATCTTCGCGTTGAGCCGCTACGGCGGCCTACGGTGCCCCTCAGAGCATCTGGCGCTGCGGTGGTGTGATGTGGACTGGGAAGCCGGCAGAGTGACCGTCACCAGTCCGAAGACCGAACACCATGCCGGGGGCGAAAGCCGGGTGATGCCGCTGTTCCCCGAACTGCGGCCCTACCTGGAAGACTGTTTCGAGCTGGCCGAACCAGGCAGCGAGTTCTGCATCACCCGCTATCGTTCCGCGAATGCCAATCTGCGAACGCAGCTGCTGCGGATCATCAGGCGGGCCGGTGTGAAGCCGTGGCCGAAGCTGTTCCACAACCTGCGGGCCACCCGAGAGACGGAACTGGCTGCCGTACACCCGCTGCATGTGGTGTGCGAGTGGATCGGCAATTCGTCACTGATCGCGCAGGAACATTACCTGCGGGTGACCGATGCCGACTTCGATCGGGCCACCGGCGCGCTGCAGAATGCGATGCAGCAACCGCCGGGAATGGTCGGAAATGCTCTGCAGGCGGAACCGGACTCTGAAGACCGGATCCCTGTATTGCAGGGGATTGCAGAAAGTCGCAACCCCTTGCTGTGTAACGAGATGGGCGTGGAGGGACTCGAACCCCCGACTTCTTCCTTGTAAGGGAAGCACTCTAACCAACTGAGTTACACGCCCGCTGCAGCGGGAGCCCTGAGCGGGCCGGATTGCAGTGGATGCCGGAAGGCCGGACCGCGGGAAACCCTGTGGGAATCTCACTTTCGGTCAGACCGGACCCGCTGAATCTGAGCTGCGACCTAACAGTAGGCTGCCAGGCGAGGTCTGTCAACAATTCCGGAGTGGTCAGGGGGCGGGATTCGGGGTGGTGCGAATTCCGGGGCGGGCCGTTCAGCTGTGTTCGCTGGAGGAGGGTTGCCCGTCGGCCGGGGAACTTTCCGCGGTGGTGTCCGGGGAACTGTCCGGGGAATTCGCGGGCTGGCCGTTGGATGCGGCCTCGTCGGTCGGTTCGTTCTCTTCCGGGGCAGGGGCCATCGGGTCGGGCAGCCACACCAGTGTTTCGCCCGGACGGGGGGTGTGGCTGTCGGTGACCGTGCAGATTCGCAGGTTCTTTTCGAGATCGACAATAAACAGGATCAGGGCGGTGTCGCCGTGCAGCTGGCGGAAATTGCTGTAGCCAAACTCTTCTGTCATGGCGGTGGTGCGGATCACGGCTCCCTGGCCGACGCGCGAGGCCAGGAAGGAAAAGGTGGCTTCCTCCGAAAACAGAAACCGGCCCCGCAGCCGCCTGGAAACTCCGCTGGTGCGAGGCTTCTCGTCGGTTCCCCGGCTCAGCTGGTACACCTCGCTGCGGCCGAACTGGTCGGCAAATTCCAGCGCGGCCAGCGCGTTGACTTCATCGTTCGGGGTGACGGCCAGCAGTCGCCCGATGCCGCCCATGTCGGTCTCTTCGCGAACGTATTCCGAGAGCACATTGGCATGGCAGACCCGCAGCCCCGCCATGCGGGCCGCTGCCAGGTTGCTGTGGTTAGTGTCGACCAGCAGGACCGGGTAGCCGCGTTCCGAGACCGCTCTGGCGGCCTTGCGGGCGAAAGGCCCGGCCCCGGCGAACAGAATGCCCTGCGGGTGGATATCGGCAATGCCCAGCAGTCGGGCCACCGGCCCGGCGGCCAGCCCGTAAAACGTGACCGTGCCGACGATCACGAGGAAGGTCAGCGGGACCAGGCGGGAGGCTTCCTCGGCCATGATGTGGCCTGGCTGCCCGTCGGGCATGTGGGTTGTCAGCTTCAGAGCGAACACCGAAGCCACCGCCACCGCGACGATTCCCCGGGGAGCCAGACAGGACAGGAATACCTTCTCCTGCCAGGTGACATCCGTCCCGATGGTGGCGAGGAAGATCGTCAGTGGCCGCACCACCAGAATGATAGCGGCCAGAAACAGCAGTCCTTCCAGTCCCAGGTCGGTCAGGTCGGAGACGTCAATCTGAGAGGACAGCACGATGAACAGCCACGAGATCAGCAGGACGCCGAGGTTCTCCTTGAACTCGATCAGATGGTGCACATCGACCCGCTGCTGATTGGCCAGAATCAGTCCCATGACGGTGACGGTCATCAGGCCCGATTCCGGCAGGATCAGATCGGAAGCGGTAAAGCTGGCCAGTACGGTTGCCAGCATCACGGGGACATGCAGATAGTCGGGCAGCCAGTGCCTGGCCAGCAGCAGCATGATCAGGCCGGCGCCCGCGGCGCCGAGCACGATTCCCACCGACAGCGCCTGGACCAGGCCCGTCATGGCGATGCGGGCGGCTTCGGGAACAGCGCCGACCAGGGCGGCCTCGTACACCAGCACCGTCAGCAGGGCGCCCAGCGGATCGTTGACAATGCCTTCCCAGCGGGCCATGGCACCGGCCCGGCGGGAGGGGCGGATCTGCCGCAGCAGCGGGCCGATGACCGTGGGGCCGGTGACGACATAAATGGCACCGGCGAGGGCTGCCATGCGGGTGGTACTGAAGACCAGGTGGGCCGCCGCCGTATTGAGCACCCAGGCGATGGCGAGACCGACGGTAATCAGCCGGAGGACAGCGCTGCGGGCGGCCTGCAGTTCGCGGACGCGGAGGCTCAGCCCGCCTTCAAACAGAATGATGGCCACCGACAGCGAGACGATGGGCCGCAGAATCTGCGGGCTGAGATACTGCGAGGAATCGACCGCCTGGCCCAGACCGAAACCAGCCGCCAGCAGCAGCAGAATGGCCGGCAGACGGATGCGCCAGGCCAGCCACTGGGCGACAATTCCCAGCACGGCAATGGCAGTGAAGTAAACCAGCGGCGAGGAAAGGCCGTGTTCCGGCATAGTCTCTCTGTCTTGCAGCTGCAGCAGAGCAGCCGGTTTGAGGCGGAGGTGGACGGGCAATGCCAGCGGTACTGGTGGCCGCCGTCTCGGGAATGTGTACACTCCAGGGATGCCGCACGGCAAGTAACCCGGCGCGAATTTTGACGTGCCGGGACTGCGCCTTCCAGAGACTGGCCCGCCATGAAGTTGCACCATGCCTCAGAATGTTCGTCTTCCGGTTGCCGACCTGATTCAATTCACCAGCAGTCTGTTCACCGCGGGGCAGGTGCCGGCCGACGAAGCCCGCCTCGTCTGCGACAGCCTGGTCGATTCCAACCTGCGGGGGCATGAATCGCATGGAGTGATCCGCGTGCCCGAGTATCTGGATCAGTTGAAATCCGGCCGTCTGGTGGCCGGGGCCGGGCTGACGGTGCTGAATGAGACTCCGGCCGTGCTGGCGGCCGACGCGGGACGGGGGTTCGGGCAGGTGCAGTGCCGGCGGCTGATCGAACGGCTGCTGCCCAAGGCCCGCGAAGTCGGCCTGGCCTGCGGCACATTGAGAAACTGCGGCCACGTGGGCCGGCTGGGAGAATGGACGGAACGCATTGCCGGCGAACAGCTGGCTGCGCTGATGACCGTGAACGACAACGGGGTGCTCAAATGCGTGGCCCCTCCCGGCGGGACGGCTCCCCGGATCAGCACGAATCCGCTTTCCGTGGCCGTGCCGACGGCGGATGGCATTCTGCCGCTCGACCTGTCGACCAGTGCGGTGGCGAACGGAAAGATCCGGGTGGCGCATGTCTCCGGGCAGAAGTGCCCGCCGGGCTGGCTGCTGGATGCTGACGGGCAGCCCACGGACGATCCGGCGGTCCGTTTCGCGGACCCTCCCGGTTCGATTCTGCCCTTCGGCGGAGAGCAGGCTTACAAGGGGTTTGGCCTGGGGCTGCTGCTGGATACGCTGGCGGGTGGCCTGTCGGGCGGGTTCTGTCCGCCGGCTCCGCCGGATGCGCTGGAGATGAACAACGTGGTGCTGGTGATCTGGAATCCGGCCCACTTTGCCGGCCTGGATCACTTCCTCGGCCAGAGCGCTCTGCTGAAAGATTACGTCCGCTCCACGCCCCGCAGGGAGGGCGTCAGCACAATTCGCCTGCCGGGCGACCGGGCCGCCGCGCTGCATGAGGAACGCAGCCGGCAGGGGATTCCGCTGGATGGCGGAACCTGGAAATCGCTGTGTGGCCGGGCCGCTGCTCTGGGGGTGGAGATTCCCGCGGCTGCCTCCATCGACTGAACCGGCCGTCGGAAGATGACCAGATGTGGCATGTTCCACGCTTGCGTGGCAATGGCACACGGAGTCCGAATCGCAGGGGCGGGCTGTGTCGTCCTTCGTCTGGCTGATGGAAGACACGGGTGGGCCAGCCACCCGTGGCACCCCGGGCACTGTCCGTCGCAGGTTGCTGCACGCTTCGACCCTCCCTGAAAAGGAAGGGACGGGAAGAGAAGTCCCCTCACCCCAAACCCCTCTCCCTCTGGAGAGGGGCGATAAGAGAAGACCACGTCCATTGTTGAGCAACGACCACTGCGATCGTCACGCAACGACCACGCCCTTCCTGCGTCAGGGACGTGCCACCCGGCAGGAGTCAGGCCGGGCCCCGACGTGTCGTGCGCGACTGCGCACGATTGTCAGTCGCGGCTGTTGAGTTTGGCCAGCAGCCGCAGAATCTCAACGTACAGCCACACGAGTGTCACCAGCAGGCCGAAGGCCCCGTACCATTCCATGCTCTGCGGCAGGCCGCGGGCGGCACCTTCCTCGATGAAATCGAAGTCCAGCACGAGGTTCAGCGCGGCGATCACCACGACGAACAGACTGAAGGCGATG
>JAGQPV010000307.1 GCA_020426545.1 Planctomycetaceae bacterium | reverse complement strand
GGTGCGGCCGTAATCGTAAATTTCGACGGTATTGGGGTGGGTGAGACCAGCCGTCGCCTGAACTTCGCCTTCAAAGCGGGCGATGGCGGAGATGTCTTCCGCTTTCTCCGGCCGGATCAGCTTGACGGCGCACCTGCGTTTCAGCAGTCGATGACGTGCCAGGTACACTTCGCCCATTCCGCCGGCACCCAGCTTCTGCTGCAGCGTGTAGGCTCCGATTTCGCGGGCAGCGAAGGCGTCCTTCCGCAGTTTGCCGAACCGCCAGGAACCATAAACCCCGGCGATGCAGGCCAGCGACATCCACAGCACGACTGCTGTCAGATCGCCGGTCCACAGCAGCAGCGCCACATCCGGGTTGCGACTGGCCACAAACAGGACGATGGCAACCGGGCAGACCGCCATCACGCCGACCATAACGGTGGCCCGCAGCAGTGTGCTGGGAATGAACACACCGTACATCTGGATCAGCAGAATCCAGGGAATCACCGTGTACGGAGCGAAGACCACCGCAGCCGGGTGCAGGGGCAGCTGGCCGCTGCCATCAGCCGGTGGCGGCAGGTAGTCGGCAGGCAACTGGTCGACGGGAACGAAGCCGCCGGTGGTGACATCGAACACGGGAATCAGCCCCGCGACGGCAATCCGCATCATCACGAAGAACAGCCCGGCCGCGCCGAAGACGGCCACTTCCAGCCAGCGGAGCTGTGCCAGAGAGGGCCGCAGCCGCGAAAACAGCAGGGCGGCAATTCCTCCCTCCAGCACGGTCACCAGACCATGGGCGATGACCAGCCAGCCCGTACGGGCCGCGGGAGGCAGATGCAGCAGTGAGTGCACCAGGAAGGCGCCGAACCCCGCCGACAGCAGCAGCGAGGAGAACAGCAGGCGGTGGTGCAGCAGTTCCCGCACATCGCGGTCGAAGGCCGGGGTATGCGAACCCAGCAGCCCCGGGCCGGGATGAAACCGGCGGGGCTCGGAATGTTCCCGCGGCTGGCGCAGGCTGTCGTGCGTGCGCTCTTCACCGGCGACCGTCGCATCGTGCCCGGATTCATCGGCGAATTCAGACGCATTCGACTGTGTGTCGTCCGGCTGCATGCCGCCCCCGAATCCGCATTCTCAGACCTGGACTACTGCGGGGCCTGAACTGCACGGCAGTCAGGCACCCGGCTGGCTGTATCCAAGTATAACAACAGCAGATGTCAGGGGGATATCCGTCACCCTGCTGAATACTCACTGGGAGTACAGCAGGGGCAGGCCCGGCGGGCTGCCGGGCCGGTCGGTGGCGAACTGCTGCTGGAGACGGCGACGATCCGTCGTCCAGCAGCCGGCCTGTTTCAGCTTAGCCCGTCAGGGCAGGGTGATTTCCAGACCGCAGCTGAGACCGCGGAACCAGATGTCCCGCAGGTCGGCATCCACCACCACGCCGGGCGGGGTGGGGAAGTCCCCATTGTCGCCATACTGGATGCTGTCCACCGGGCGGGCCACCTGATACACGAAGAAGTAGTTGGCCGCGGCTGTCAAGGTGACACTTTCCGACAGATGCAGGCGGGCGTAGGCATTGGTCTCGAAGATCGGGGAGAAGTCGATGCTGCGATCCCGGGTGGTGAACTGGCCGTCTTCCGTGCCGCGAAGATTTAGAGTCCGGACGCGGGCCTGGTAGTTGTTGAAGGCGATGGCCACCTTGGGTTCCACACCCACGGTAAACCAGCGGTGCACAAGTTCCGCCCGGAATCCGACTGTTGGTCCCCACACGTTGTTGTTCGTATCGGAATCGATGATGCTGGTCAGAATGCCGCCCGTACTGATGTCGGAGGCTCCACCAGTCTGAGTCATCTGCTCCTGGATATCGACAAACTGGAATCCAACCAGCGGATTCAGCTTGAAGCCTTCACCGGGAGGCGAGCGATCGAAGATCACCTTTGTCTGGAAGCCGTAGATATCGGTCGTGTAGTTCACATCGAAGAACTGGTCGTGCCGCAGACCGGTCGTTGCCGGAGCACCTCCCTGGCTGAGGGGTGTCACCACGAACTGCGAAGTCGAGGGCAGTTCGCCCGAGTGCAGCAGCTGGTCGGCCTGCTGCAGCGCGAACCCGCTGACTTCGAATGCACCGAATGTCAGCGGCACGCCGACTGTCAGCCGCAGACCGTTGTTGTCGGTCAGCGAGATGCCACGGGTGTTGAACACACGGCCCGTGCCCAGCAGGTTCGCCGGTGACTGGTCGTCGAAGACATCGAAGGACTCGGGGTTCACCGTGCTGGGAAGCTCGGCTCCGAGGTACTCATCTCCCGGTCGTTCGATCCGCCAGAGCAGGTACTCGAACCGCCAGTAAGTGTTGAAGCTGAGCTGCGTCAGGAACTTTTCGACCGGCCCGGTTTCGTCCCATTCGTCCTCGTTGCCGATGCGGGTGGTGATCATCCCGTCCGGGCCGTAGTAGGGCACACCGGGAACCTGCTGCGAGGCCGGTGTGTAGATCGGGCCGTACATGGGCGTGTACGGGGAAGCCGGAGGAGCTGTGGGATCCTGACCAGCCATCCGTGCGCCGAGGCCGGCGACAATCTTACGGCTGGTCTGCTGGACTCCTTCCGGAGCGCCGGCGGCGGGTGCCTGATAGGCCACGGGAGCAACCTGTCCCCCGGAGCCGGAGTACTGCTGGCTGGCGGGTGGCTGGTTCAGCCGTACCGTACCAGCCGGAGCTCCGGCAGCAGGAAACTGTGCTCTGGCGGTCTGCGGCAACACGCAGGCTGCTGCCAGCAGCGTCAGCTTCAATGTGCGTTTCATCGCGGTCACTTCATCAGTCCAGCTCATCGACGTATGCCCCCCTGGCATGCACCTGTAACAGGCTGTTGAATTTCCTCTGATCGGCGAAAGTCGTCCTGACATGTTCCGCCGGGTGAGCCGTCAGCCGGCTGTTTCAACGGGCTGGTCACGGGTGCGAACGGTCCCTGCAGTCCGATTGAGGTGGTGGTAACTGAAGTATCGGTTAGGTCGGGAAGCGGGCTTTCACCAATTTTGCGCAAGCTGGCAAACGGACCGGATCTGCCGGATGCACTTTCTGTGCGCATGTGGGGGATGACGGCGGAATGCCGGCCCGCCGTGGAGCGGAGTTATGGACCGCAGGAAGCTGCAAGTCCATGAAACCGCGGAAGATAAGTCGGAGCGTGAACCGCCGGGGCACATGATGGGAAGGCGGAAACACCTGGCGAAGGCACGCCGGACAGCCTGCGAAACCGGCACGAATGAAAACTGCCGGGAAATGTTCGGCACAAAATCCGGCTGCGACGGGAATGGGGACCTAAACTGAAGCAGTGACGCGGAGCAGGGCTGTTCCCGCTGCATCGTGGTCGAGGTCTGGCAGGCTGGCGAACCGGGGAAGACTTCCCTGGGAGAGAATCAGCGGTTCACGCTCCAGCCCGCGATGACGGGTGGGAGCCGCGGGGCGCCGGCGGCCGGTCGGTCGGGGCAGGTCCGTTAGTGTGGCGGAGTCAGTGATGTTGAATGATCTGTATCTGGCAATCCGATATCACGGGATGGTGTACCGGAACTTCTTTCTGGACCAGTGGCGGGATCTCAACCCGGTGACTTATGCCACCGTGCTGGTTTGCGTGATGGTGTTCGGCTGGCTGCTGATGAAAAGCAACCCCCGCCGCTGAACCGTGCCGGCTGGCTCTGGCAACCACCGCCGTTGCTGCCACGGGAATGGAACATCAGCTGATCGCCGCGGTGGCTACCTTGCGGGCCTCATCGCACAGGGCGGTGGCGGAAGCCTCTTCAGGCGCCTCGCCGATAATGCGGACGATGGGCTCGGTGTTGCTGGCCCGGACCTGAACCCAGCTTTGACTCCAGTCGAGTCGAAGTCCGTCTCCGGTGGTGGCGGTG
Source organism: Planctomycetaceae bacterium (assembly GCA_020426545.1). Taxonomy (GTDB): domain Bacteria; phylum Planctomycetota; class Planctomycetia; order Planctomycetales; family Planctomycetaceae; genus JAGQPV01. The sequence goes on along the minus strand of JAGQPV010000307.1, from coordinate 3,173 downwards.
GCCTCGGGCCAGTGCCGACTGAGGGCAATGCAGGCCTGTTCCACCTGCTCCCTGGGGCAGCGGAGCTTCTGCTTGACGATGGCATAGGCGGGCAGGGAATCGACCCACTCGGAAAGCGGAATCTGCCGGGTGGCGAGTCCGTCCAAGACACAGGCCATGGCGAAGAAGCTGTCCCGCACAAGTCCCACGCGGGGGTCAATCACGCCGCCATTGCCCTCACCACCCAGGACGGCATCGACTTCCTGCATCTTCGAGACCACATTGGCTTCGCCCACGTGGGACCGATGAAACGTGCAGCCATGCCGTTCGGCCAGATCCTGCGTCACCCGGCTGGTCGAACCATTGACCACGACGGCCCCCTTGCGGGTGCTGAGCAGGTGATCGGCACAGAGGCCCAGGGTGAGTTCCTCGCCGATGTAGCGACCGTTTTCGTCCACAATCGCCAGGCGGTCGGCATCCGGGTCCTGGGCAAAGCCGACGGCCGCGCCCGCTTCGCGGACGGCATCCCGCAGCGAGACGACGTTTTCAATGGTGGGTTCGGGAGTGTGTTCGAAGCGGCCATCGGCCTCGCCACCCAGAACAGTCACCTCGCAGCCCAGGCCCTCCAGCAGCTGCGGCCCGGCCACACCGCCGGAACCATGATTGCAGTCGAGCACGACCCTGAATGACTGCCGGCGGATCCTGCTGGCATCGACGAGGGGCAGCAGGCGGTCGAAATGCAGAGCCGCTGCATCACAGTGCAGCTGGACCTCGCCCAGCTTGTCCCACGTGGCATTGCGGAAACGGCCCGTTTCCAGCAGTTCCAGCAGCCGCTTCCCGGTGGCTGCATCGTAGACCGAACCACCCGGCGAAAAGGGCTTGAGGCCATTCCATTCCACGGGATTGTGGCTGGCGGTGATCTGCAGTCCTCCGGCTGCGCCCAGCTGAGTGACCAGCACGCCGCAGGTGGGCGTGGAAGCGATGCCCAGATCGATGACCCTGCAGCCGGCCGAAGTCAGCCCGGCGATGGCGGCATGACGGACCATGTGCCCGCTTCCCCGGCCATCGCGGCTGAGGATGACATCGCCGCCTTCGCACAGAGTGCCCACCGCGCGGGCGAACCTGACGATGAATTCCGGATCGAGCCCGTCGCCGATGATACCACGCAGGCCCGAGATACTGAGAATCCGTTCTGTCATTGCTGGCACTCCTGTCTCATGTTCCACACGGCCAGATCCTCTGGCCAGCATCTGGTGGGATCCTGGCGAGTGTGGCTTCCGGCCACAACCCTGACGTGCCGGCTGGGGGCTTCACGCAGGCTCCCGCCGGAGCCGACGCAGGTCAGCGGGGCAATCGCAACGGTCGGGAACCCCTGTCTGCCAGTGGGATACGTCGAATTTCAGATACCGCTAAGAAGTTTTTAGGACCCGGATGGGAATCGACAAACGGGTTTGTCTGTTCATCGGGGGCAGGTGGCGGACTCTGTACGACTGTCTGCCATGAGGCGTGCGTCAGCTCGGTGGCAGTGAGGACCGGGCTGCTCTGCCCCTGCGTGGCAACGGCGGGCCGGGCGGTGTTCAGCGATTCGGACCTGCCGGCGAGGAGGTCGCAGACGGTCTTCAGCAGCCCGCAGAACCCGGCTGTTTCCTCGCCTGCCGAAATTTCGAAGCCCGCATACAGCAGCTGAGCTGCCCGGTCCAGCCGCTGCCGGTCTTCCTGCGTCAGGCCGGCGGGCCCGTTTTTCTGGCGGGCCTGAAGAAAGTCCGCGTAGCGGGTTTCGGAATACACCAGCTGGCTGATCTGACCCGGAAATTGCAGGTTGGCCAGCAGCAGATCATTCCAGACTTCCAGCTGCCGGCGAAATCCATCCAGCTGACGTACGGTCTGCAGCTGGGCAGGCGGTGCCGACAGCATTTCCTGCATCGCCAGGTTTCGGGTGGATTTCTGACGTTCCAGCAAGTCGGCCACGACCATCGTGCAGCTGGAACTGCCCGAGCCCTTGTGCCGCTGGTTCTGTGCCCGCAGAGTGGCTGCCAGCACATTCAACAGAGGATCGACGGCGAATACATCGGCAATGACGGAAACCAGATCGCGAAACAGCAGCGGGCGGGAGGGCGTTGTACGAATCAGAGCGGGCGATGCCGAAACGGGCCGGGGTACCGGTGGCTGGCTGCCTGCCGCGGGCGATGCGGGAGCGGACGGCTGGGATTCAGCCGTAGCCGCCAGCCGGGAACCACGACGCAGCAGCAGCTGCCATTCCGTGGTGGCGGCCCGCACGCAGCGCCAGAGATGCTGTACCGCTGCTTCATTGAGCCGTCTGACGGGCGTGCCGGGCTGTATCGAGGAGGCCGGGCTGTTTGCGGTCGCCACCTGCACGGCCAGCTGCAGCGGTTCCACGAACCGCCGGCTGCGGGCTTCCGCAGGCTGCTCGTCGGCGGAACAGCTGCTGTCCCTGTCTGGAAACGGATCACAGTCCTGCATGGGAGCATCAACTCTGGTCTAAGGGGGAGCGCCCCGGCAGGGCCTGAATCTGAAGCGGCAAGCTGATGAACCAGTACAGAACCCGCATCGGTCAGCGAATTCGCGTTCCATCAGAGGGAGAGTTTCCGGTCGCTGGAAGATTCCTGACGGAACCGGGAACCGGTCGCCTGGATTCGAGCCCTGCCCCGTCGGCGTGAGTGGCGGCTGTCGCGAAATCCGTGGAGAACCCCGCGGAACGCCTGCAGGTGGCAGACTGTCAGTAGCCCGAATTCAGGTGATGCTGCTGGGATGTCTCTATGGTGCAGCTGGTCCCTGCTTCGACAGGAAGCAACTGCTGTTCCAACCTGCAGCTATTAAGACAATTGCCGGCGATGCACCGTCCAGGCAGGCGTTCCGTCACTTAGGGCATCGAGAGCGTGCACGGTCGATGTTGCCCTCGTGCATCATGGCCGGTGACCGTGTGGTGCGGGCGAAACATGAGCCGCGGGAACGCGGGCCGGGCATGCGACTGCTTTCGCTGCATGCGTCCGGCCGCCGTTCCGGACTGCCAGCGGACCAGGTGTGCTGGATTGGCCGATGCGAGCTGCCAGCCGGGCTGGAGTGCCCGGTGGGCCGCTGGCTCACCGGGGTTTTTACCTGGTGCCGAACTTCACCGGTAGCGGGGCGTCTAGCGTGTCGCGGTTATGCTGGAAACCATCACCATCCACATCGAG
>JAGQPV010000306.1 GCA_020426545.1 Planctomycetaceae bacterium | reverse complement strand
CCGCGAAAGAACCAGATGGCTGCGATTCCCTGAATTCCCCAGTGCGGAGCAACCCGCCAGATGGCCAGAGCATACAGCGGAAGCAGCACGAACTGCACCATCGCCGTCAGGCGGGAGCGACCGGTCGTCTGCAGCAGGGTCAGCGGCACCTGGCTGGCGATGCAGATCGCGGAGCCGCAGGCGACCCAGCGGACAACCGGTGCTCCCTGCTCCGCGAACAAGTCACCCACCCACAGACGCAGCAGGTGTTCGCCACACAGCAGCAGCAGACACACCACGGGGACAATCGCTGCATTCAGCAGGGTGACAGCCCGCCAGAACAGGGGAGCCAGTTCGTCCCTGCGGTTCATCTGCAGGCTGCTGAAGACGGGAAACAATACAGGCAGCAGGCTGGCCGGCAGGATCCACAGTTTCGTCGTGATATCGAAGGCCGTGGAATACCAGGCGACGGCACTGAGGGAGATTACACTGCCGATGACGAAGCGGTCCATCGTCGCCAGTGTCGCTCCACTGAGGTTGACCACGGTCATCCACCCGCCCTGCGGAAGTAATTTCCAGATCACTGGCCACTGGGGCCATACCGGGCGCTTCAATGAAGGAAGCTGCGTGATCACAAGGCCGAAGCAGGCCACCAGCATCAGCAGGCGACTGACCAGCATGGCTGCGGTGACTGGTACGAGACTGCTGGAAAACCAGAGTACGACCAGCGGGGCCAGGTAATTGAATGCCTGGCAGGGAATCTGTACGGCGGCCAGCAGATCAAACCGCGATAACGCCTGCAGCACGCTTCGCAGAGCATCAAGCAGCAGGAACACGGGCACGCCAGCTGCCAGCAGATAGAACGCAAGCTCCGCTTCAGACTCCAGTCCGGCAGGGATGGCCAGCAGCCGGCCCGTCAGCAGGGGAGTCGCCGCAGCCAGGGCAGTACCACCCGCCAGCCCCAGTGCAGCATGGCCGGCGATCGCGCTCCAGATCAGGCCGGTCAGTTCCTGTTCACGTCCGGCGCCAAGGTATTCGGCCACCGTCTTCGTGGTGGAGCGGCCCAGGCCAGCGGCGAACTGGGTGCAGATCGCCTGCATCAGCCACACCAGCGCCAGCACGCCGAAGCGGGGAGTTCCCAGGCCGTGAATCAGCATCGGCAGGCAGACCACCGCCACCAGAATGGGAACCGTCTGGCCGGCCAGGCTCCAGATCGTGTTGTTCAGAATGCGCGGCAACTGCCCCGGAGCCTGAGGGGGCAGGTCGGTGGTGACGGTCATGTATGTGGTCGGCAATTCGGGCGGGGAGTCGTCAGAAGAGCGGCATTCACAGAGGTTTTCCCCTGCGGCCCAGGGACTGTGAACCATGGAGACGGGAATCTCTGTTCGAAGGGGAGGATCTGCCTGGGCGGGTGAGTAGTGCCTCAATATCAAACGGCAGCCAGCCGGCCAAGATGACTTCCGGACAGCATTTACAGACTTGAGGGTGTCTTTCTGGTCAGTGATCAATCCAGAGGAAGCCTCCCCGTTCAATACCGCTGAAGTGCCCGGCGTCGTAGAATCCTCTGCTGATTCCTGCGAGTCCGCATTTCCCGCGGTCGAACCGTCGCAGGCAGCCAGTCCCTCAGGCCACACCTGCTTCTGTGGAAGGACATCCATGCGGATAGCCAGCGGCGGAATTCAGCATGAAACCAACACGTTTTCCCGAATCCCCACGACCCTGGCCGACTTCGAGCGCGACAGCCAGTGCGGGCCGGAATTCTCCGCTGGCGAAACGCTGTTTCAGCTGTACCGTGGAACCGGCACGATTCACGGCGGGCTGATCGAAGCGGCTGAAGAATCCGAGGTGGAACTGCTGCCACTGCTGAACGTGCGGGCGCAGCCCTCGGGTGCCGTCACCCGGGAAGCATTCGAAACACTGACGAATCTGTTTCTGGAACGTCTGCAGGCCGTGCTGCCGGTTGATGGCCTCGCGCTCGATCTGCACGGGGCGATGGTGACGGAAGGTGACCCGGACGGCGAAGGCGCCTTTCTGGAACGGGTGCGGGAACTCGTGGGGCCGGACCTGCCCATCGTGACCACGCTCGATCTGCATGCCAATATCACCCCCCGCATGGCACAACTGTCGAATGTGCTGATCGGCTTTGATACCTACCCGCATGTCGATATGGGGGAGCGGGGTGCCGAAGCCCTGCGGCTGCTGGCCCGCATGATTCGCGGAGACGTCCAGCCCCGGCAGGCGTTCCGGCAGCTGCCACTCATCACGTTGCCGCCAAAGCAGTGCACGCTCCGCGAGCCGATGCACAGCCTGATGGCTGAAGTGCACCTGCTGGAGTCTCGCCCGGAAATCCTGACAGCGACCGTTGCCATGGGTTTTCCGTTTGCTGATATCCCGGATGCGGGAGTCTCGGTGCTGGTCACGGCCAATGAAGATCAGGCCATCGCGGATCGGGCTGCTGATGAACTGGCCGGCCGGCTGTGGAATCTGAGGGATGAACTGCAGCCCGAGCTGACCACCATCGAGGAATGCATCCGTTTCACCAATGAGGAGGCAAAGGGGCTGGTGCTCTTCGCCGATGGTTCCGACAACCCGGGAGGCGGTGCCCCCTGCGACGGAACGGTGGCCCTGCAGGCTCTGCTGGACGCGGATTTCCAGGGTGGTGTCGTCGGCATTCTGTACGATCCCGAAACGGTGGATCAGGCGCATGCCGCCGGCGTGGGAGCCACCATCGAAGCCCGCATTGGTGCCAAGACCGACGATGCCCACGGAACGACCATCGTCACATCCGCCCGGGTCCGCAATCTGTCGGACGGAGTCTTCATTCACCGGGGCCCCATGATGCAGGGGCTGGCCGGCCAGCTCGGTCGAACGGCCACACTGGTCATTGGTGGAGTGGAAGTGGTGCTGTGCAGTAACCGCCGGCAGCTGCTCGATGCGGAAATGCTCCGGATCTGCGGCATCACACCGGAAGACCGCCGTCTGATCGTGGTGAAAAGTGCAGTGCATTTCCGGGCACATCTGGGGCCGCTGGCAGCACATATATTCGATGCCGATACACCCGGTATTCATCGGCCGGATTTCAGCCGCTTCGATTATCAGCGGCTTCGCCGTCCCATCTATCCGCTGGACAGCCAGGTGAAATACCCCTGAACGTGCGATAGAACCTGCTCCGCTTTTGCGTCATCACTCCGCCCGCCTGCGCATAATCAATCCATTCCTGCGGAGCGTCTGTCCACAGGAGTGGGGTTGTGACTTCTGCTGTCGGTCTGCTTTTGTGTTTCGCTACTGTCTGCACGGCGGGACAGTAGTAAGCCGTTCTTGCGTTCTCATCCCGCCAGAATCCCCCCTGCCCCGCAGCCACCTCCCTGGTGCAAAGTGCTGACAGACATTGATACGGCAGCGCCTGCATCCTAAAATTCGGTGTATTCACCTATTGTTGGGCGGCTGCTGTGCCAGAATTCGCAGAATTTCCCGCCACAACAGCACACAGAGCCCTCCTCCTCCCTCAGCGCCTGCTGAGGACATCGCTTTCCCCTCCCTCTTTTCCCGGGCCAGATTTTTCCGGGTGAAGAGCGGCTTATTTCTTTGTTCCCCTGTTCAGTCCGAGGGTGTTCATGCCTGGTCCTGTGATGCAGTCGCGACGCAAGTCGCGCGGGTTTACGTTGATCGAACTGCTGGTTGTGATTGCGATTATCGCGATTCTGATTGCGCTGCTGCTGCCTGCTGTCCAGCAGGCACGGGAAGCCGCCCGGATGACCCAGTGCCGCAATAATCTGAAGCAGCTGGGGCTCGCTTTTCATAATTATCACGACACCAGCCTGATGCTGCCGACGGGTTACTTCCATAGCGGTGGTTACCTGACCGGCTGGGCGCCCCGCATCTTCCCGCAGATCGACCAGGCTTCCCGGCTGAATGCTATCGAGCAGCTGGCGAACGCCGCACTGGTGGTGGTCAATCCGTCCCGGTATGAGACAGCTCCGCATAACGGGGCGAGCAACCTGTGGACCGATCCCATCCCGTCGCTCAGCTGCCCTTCTTCTGAACTGACCGAACGGGCGCAGAACATGGCCGCACCGCAGACGCTGGTGAACTACGACCATGGTTCGCTGCATTACCGGGGGAATGCCGGTTCGGTCGATTCGGGACTGGTGACCTCCGATAACGGGACGGCGTTCACCAGCAGCGCGCGGTATTATGTGACATCTGGCGTGTTGTATCCGCGTCATACGACGAAGATGAGAGACATTACCGACGGAACTTCCAATACGATTCTGCTGGGCGAACTGTCGAGTGCCCAGGGCTGGGCGGGTGCTAATAACAGCTGGGACGATATTCAGCCGTGGACCTGGGCCACATATGCCTACCCCACATCGGGCTCCTCGATCGGCGGCGAAGGCTACCTGATGATCGATACGAAGGCGACGCAGTACCCGGTAGGTTCGGGCAGTCATACGCAGTACGGCGTCGGCTGGCGCAGTGCCCACGGCGGGAACGGAGCCAACCTGCTGTTCTGCGACGGGACCGTCCGATTTGTCGGACAGAGCATGTCGCTCGATGTGCTCAAATCCCTGTCGACCCGTGGCGGGAACGAAGTGACCAACGGGCTGTGACCGAAGGGCCTGTCACTTCGCTGCCAGTGTCATCAATACAGAACTGAAACCGGTCCGGCGAACTGTCGAGTTCGCCGGACCGCATGCGACCGCGGAAGTTCCGCCCCCGGAAAGTATCGTTCATGTTATTGAAGCTGAAGAAAACCGCGGCCATGGTGGCTGGCGTGGCGCTGCTGCTGGTGACCGCCGGCTGCGGCAGCGATGCGGAGCAGATCACCACGGTCCCCGTGCAGGGACGGGTCACCTGGGAGGGTGAGCCGGTAACGAACGGGACAGTCATCTTCGTCCCCGCTGGCGGCGGTCCGCCCGCGGAAGGTGTCCTCGATTCTGCGGGAAACTATCAGCTGACGACAGCCGGGAGTTCCGGGGCTGTCCCCGGTCCGCACAAGGTGATGATTACCTCGTCGAACGGGCAGGACCCCTCCGCGATGCCGGAAGACGAACCCGATATCATCGAGTCGCCGCTTCCTCCGGAATACGGCATCAGCAGCGAGACGTCCGGGCTGACCGCCACCGTCAGCGAGACGGGTGAAAATCAGATCGATTTCCACCTGCCGCTGCAGCAGGAGTAACCGGCTGCCGCCGTGCCGTCACGGGAGTCTGCTGAAGAGGGGGACATGAGCAACCGCCCTCTCCCATTCCCCGCGCAATCCGGCGCGGGGGGCCAGGCCGCGAGGATTCAGGCCGCGGGGCAGATATCAGCAGCTTCCACCGAAGCACATTCCGGCACGCTGCACCCCGCATGGGGAATGTCGCCCGCGGCCGGTTCCACCAGCTGATACACCACCGTGTTGCCCTGCCGGCCCACGGCTTCAGCCGCGCCCGTCTGTCGCAGGCAGTAGCAGGCTTTCTGGGCCAGCCACCGCTGGATCCCGGCCGCTTCCGCCAGATCGGCCGTGGTGAATTCCCGGGGCAGCTTCACCGGCAGCAGCCGGCACAGGTCGGCTGCGGAACTCAGTCGAACCGTGCCCGTAACAGCTCGCAGGCTGCGGTCGATCGTGCGGTAGTCTTTCCCTCGGCGGCGCCGTTTGACGGCCGGAACCCGCTCTTCCTCCTGCTCGGTCAGCAGAATGTCGAGCGTCAGGTTGGGGTGCGGGAAGACATTCACAAAGTGAACCAGGTCGTCGAAGACATCGACCGCCTGCTGCCGCCGCGGGCTGTAGCGGGCCGAGAGGACCTTTCCTCCCTGGCGGTTTCGTTTCCGCAGATACTTTCTCACCGCCAGTGGTTTCACCACCAGCACCGAGTGAGACTGCACGAGATCGCGAATTTTGTCGCGAATGGCTGACAGAGAAGCCTGCTGAATTTCGATCAGCACATCGTCGGCAATGGCGTCGATGCGGTAGCTGTCCAGCCGCACCTCGCGAGTGGTGGCCTCCGGGCTGTAGACCGCTTTCAGCTGGCGATGGAGCGAGGTTTCCATGAACGGGTCCGCTTCCCTGCGGGCCTGCCGTGAAGCAGGAGTATCCTGATCAGTCTGTGGAACACCGGCACCGCGCGAAGACTGGTCTCGGCGCAGCAGAAAGCCCGGGCCCGCCCTCCTGACGAAACCCGGACAGGAGCGAAACCGGATCCGGATCCCGGCATCGCTCGATATTGTTCTGCTGGTGCATTCGTATCTGCTGCAGCAGACGTCTGTTGAGGCGGGCACCGCCTCGAGCCGGAGGGCTGGTGGATCGTCCCGTCGGTCGGCGATCACGTCAACCCGAATCCCGCGGACGGCCCGCCTGTTTCGCTGGCCTGGCTGTTCAGAAGGCCTGCCGGTTCAGCCCGCGGTCCCGTGCCAGCAACCGTCCGTCCCTGGTACTGCCCCGTGGCTGCAACCGCCAGTGGCTGATACCACCTGAGTCGCAACCGGTGGGCAGCTACCGCGGAAAGACGCCTCCGCGAGGGACTACAGCACGTTTTCCTCTTCCAGAGAGCTGTCCTGCTTTCTGTTGCGGCGTTCCTGCTTTTTCTTCGGGTTCTTCCGGGAGTCTTCCCCGCGACGCTTGCGGTCCACTTTCCCTTCGTGCCGCTGAATGTCGCCCATCTCCTTCAGCGAGATGGCAATATCTTCCTGCTCGAAAGACGACCCGGCCACGCAGGCATGCGGGCTGGAGAAGCCGGAGTAGCAGTAGCTCTGGTCCAGATGACGGAACGCGTAGGCGACGTCCTGCATCTCCGAGTTGATGGAGTCGGTCACCATATTGGCGCCCACTCCGGCGCCCAGCACTCCCACGGTTCCCAGCATGACGGCTTCCGCCGACAGCACCGCACCCTGTTCATCGTCCCACAGATTCCGCAGCAGATTCTTCATGGTTCGCTCCCATGGTCTGTTGCCTGCCTTACTCTGGGTCTCTCCACGAAAGGCCAGGCAGAGGTGAGGACGGCCAGCATCCGCTGCTCCGGGGAAACGGGACAGATGTCCCCGTGTTTCCCGTATTGAGCGTTCCCTGCGGCAGCCATTCCGTCC
>JAGQPV010000305.1 GCA_020426545.1 Planctomycetaceae bacterium | reverse complement strand
AGCTGGCATGTTCTTTATGGTCGGCGTGATTTACGACCGGGTCCATCACCGGAATCTTGATCAGTTCGGCGGTCTGTTCGCCCTGATGCCGCATTACAGTGCTCTGGCCGTCGGCATCTTCTTCGCCGGCCTCGGACTGCCCGGCATGTGCGGATTCATCGGCGAAGTGTTTGTGACACTCAGTGCCTGGAACTTCCAGCCCATCCTGGCGGTGGTGGTTGCCTCCGGAGTGATTCTCACCGCGGCCTACATTCTGTGGGCCATCCAGCGGGTGTATCTCGGGGCCACCTATCGCGGCCCGCATGCCGAAGAAATTCGTCCGATCAATGCACGGGAAGCAACCATTGGCTGGGTCCTGCTGATCTTCGCGATTGGCCTGGGAATTTACCCGGAACTGATGTTCGGCCTGATGCGTGGCTCGATGCAGCTGCTGGTTGAGAACCTCGATCAGGGTTATCAGAACTGGCATCAGGCGACGGAAACGGCCCGGGCGGCGATCGGACGCTGACGTCTGTCGTTCACTGCTCTGCCTTCCTGATTACCGACCACCTCAGATATCAGACAGCTGGCTCAGCAGCCGGTTCGACCGGCTGCAACGCGATTATCGCGGGATAATTCTTCATGACCTTCGACCAGATCCTGCAGCAGCTTGTGGACACCACGGCCGGTACCTACGGTCCGTTCGAATGGTCCGCGGCGTATTTCCGGCAGACGTTCGAGATCTTTATGACCTCGTCGCTGGGCCGTTTTTCGCCGGAAATCATTCTGTGCATCACGATTGTTTCGCTGCTGAAGCTGCGGCTGTTCAACTGTGACCGCTGGATTCCCCCGTATGCCACCGCACTGGTCGGTTCGATCGTCGCCGTGGGACTGGCGCTGTATCAGTTTCAGACCCTGCGGATGTCGGCGGAACCCGTGGTGGCGGAGTTCTTCACGGGGCTGATGATTTACGATCAGTTCACGGTCTACTTCCGACTGCTGCTGCTGATCTTCCTGGTACTGGTTGTCGCCCTGACTGTGGTCAGTGGCATCCCCGACCGGGATGACGGACCGGACTTCTATACGCTGCTGTTCGGTGCGGCAGTCGGCATGATGATGATGGCCGGTGCGAATCACCTGCTGATTCTGTTCCTATCGATCGAAATGGCCAGTGTGCCCAGCTATGCCATGGTCGGCTTCCTGAAGGGCCGTCGTCCAAGTTCCGAAGCCTCGCTGAAGTATGTGGTGTACGGAGCGGGTTCGGCCGGTGTGATGCTGTATGGTCTGAGTCTGCTGACGGGCCTGCTGGGCACTGCCACTCTGATTTCCGTGGACGGTTCCACTCCTGATCTGGCCTCCCGTCTGGGACTGGTTCTGGCGGGGAATACGGCCGGCACTGCTGCATCGCTCGTGTCGAATCCCGGCTTGACCATCTTACTGGCGATCCTGATGGTATTTGTGGGTCTTGCCTTCAAACTGTCGATTGTCCCGTTCCACTTCTGGTGCCCGGATGCTTTCGAGGGAGCCGCCGCTGAAGTTGGTGGATTCCTGTCGGTGGCGTCGAAGGCAGGAGCTTTTGCTCTGCTGGTGCGGTTCTGCATTGCTCTGACCGGAAATCCCGATCCGTCGCTGGCGGGGCTGAACCTGAGTCTGGGGATTGGCCTGGGGGTCGCGGCGGCTGTGACGGCGACCTTTGGTAACCTGGCGGCTTACTCACAGAAGAATATGAAGCGTCTACTGGCCTACAGTACGATCGCCCATGCCGGGTACATGCTGATGGCGGTCTCCGCCCTGGTGATTATTCGCGGAGCCAACCCCTCCGGAGTGCCGGGACTGACTTCCGCCGGACTGGATGCGGAAGCCCGCCGGTGCCTCGAGGCCCTGCTGTACTACCTGGCGGTGTACCTGTTCATGAATCTGGGGGCCTTTGCAATTGTGGCCCTGATTCGTAATCAGATCTTCAGTGAAGAGATCGAAGACTATCGCGGCCTGGCCGGGGAAGCCCCCGTGCTGTGTGTCTGCATGCTGATCTGCCTGTTCAGCCTCGTGGGTCTGCCCCCGCTGGGCGGGTTCTGGGCCAAGCTGGAAATCTTTGCTTCGCTGTTCCAGGCGGGCCGCGTGCACTGGTTCATGTGGGTGGTTCTCGGAATCGCCGCCGTGAATACCGTGTTCAGCCTGTTCTATTACATGCGGGTGCTGAAATCGATGTTCCTGACCGAGCGTCCCGTGGGAGCCCGTTCCGCACTGGTTCCATTCCGTTCCGCTCCGGGTCTGTATGTGGTGATGGTTTCGGTTCCCGTGCTGCTGCTGGGTGTCCTGGCAGGTCCGTTGAGTCAGACGGCCAATAACGTGGCCCGCATTCTGCTGCGGTGACAAGTCCTCTGCCGCAGTCCCTCCAGGCAGCGTGAATCCGAATCACAGAGCCAGCTGCGGCTGGCACAGAGATCAGAGAAGGTCCATCCGTGGGAAGCAGCACTGAACGTAATGCGGAACTGAACGGGCTGCTGATCGACCTGGGACGCAGCCTCCTGCAGTATGTGGGAGAAGCGTGGCCGTGGATCAACGACGATGCGGATGCGGCGGCCCGGCGGCAGACGATCCGTGGCCTCGTGGCACGGCAGCAGGAGTGTGCCGCGGCACTGGGACGTCTGCTCGATCAGCGGGACTGGCCGGTCGATAACGGTGCGTATCCCACGGAATACACCGACCTGCATTATGTTTCGCTCGATTATCTGCTGGCGGAACTGGTGCGGCATGAATCGGCCGTGCTGAGCGAAATTCAGGGCGCACGTTCCATCTGCAGTGGCGACGAAGCAGCTGATGTTCTTCTGGCCCAGGTGGCCGAGAGTCAGCAGGCAATCGTCGCGGAACTGACTGAGCTGGCCAACGGCAAATCGGTCACTCCCGCCGCCTGAGCCTGTCTGCCATCGCAGTGTGAATGCCGGGCAGGGAAGTCTGTCGCCTGCCATCCGGAACAGCCGGCTTTCGGCGAGTAATCCGAAAGCTGTCCTGGACGAAACACTGGTGCCGGCAGAGGCTGGGCCTTCGTCCGGGCGATGGCGACAACAGGTCGATTGCCTGGGTTCCTCGCTGCAGCCAGAGGACCGGCAGGCCAGTCGCTGTTCCTGCCTGCATCTTCCGGTGGAGAGTTCCGTATGACCCTGCAGTTCGTTGATACGCACGCCCATCTGGATGAAGCCGCGTTCGCGACGGACCGGGACGAGGTGCTGACGCGGGCGGGTGAGGCGGGCGTCTCCCGGATTCTGACCATCGGAATTACGGTGGAAACCAGCCGCAATGCGGTCGGGCTGACAGCCCGATATGACGGGGTGTATGCCGTCGTGGGCATTCAGCCGAATTATGTGTCGCAGTGCGGGCCCGATGACTTCGCCGTGATCGAGCAGCTGGCGGAGCAGCCCGGTGTGGTGGGGATCGGGGAAACCGGGCTCGACCGCTACTGGGACTATGCCCCGATTGAACTGCAGCAGGAATACTTCCGGCGGCATATCGAGCTGTCGGTCGCCCGAAGCCTGCCCTTTGTGGTGCATTGCCGCGAGGCGGAAACCGATACGGTGAACCTGCTGACGGAAATGGCTGGCGGAGGCACGCTGTCCGGGGTGATGCATTCCTTCTGCGGAGACCAGGCCACGGCCGACGCCTGCCTGAACCTGGGGCTGTTTCTCTCGTTTGCCGGGATGGTGACCTACAGGAAGAACGAGGAACTGCGGGAAGTAGCGCGGCGGGTTCCCGCGGAACGGCTGCTGATCGAAACGGATTCTCCGTATCTGACGCCGGTGCCGCTGCGGGGGAAGCAGAAGCGGAATGAGCCGGCCAATGTGCAGCACACAGCTGCCTGTGTGGCCGAAGCCCGGGGAATGGCTGTCGAAGACCTGGCGGCCCTCACCACGGCCAATGCGGAACGGCTGTTTCGTTTGCCGGCCGTCTGACAGAACGTCCGCATTTCTGCCGGTGCAGCGGCTGAGTGCAGGGAGGTGGAAAACCTTCTCCGCAATCTCCGCGTCCCTTTCGATGGGGACAGCATGCGTCTGGTCGCATCACCGCCGCCGTCCGGTCGGACGCTGTAAGTGCCTGTCCGGAAAGCTGAATTTCTTCCGTAGGTCAGGCTATGCCTGACGAATCTAACCCATGCGGCACTAAGCGGTTATTACATCTCTGAAGGCACTGCTGGACCAGTCTGCAGTGGCACACTCGGATACCAGACCTGGCTTCATCTTCCTGCATTTGCTTGCTTTATGGCAGAACATCTTTCCGGACAGGCACTAACATCAGCAGCGAGAACTCCCCGGCCCGGATGGAGCGGAACCGGGGGAGCGTGGTCTGATCTTTCGGCGTCTATCTTCTCAATGCCAGACTGCCGCTGGTGCTATTTCTTCACGGGTGAAGCATAGGACAGAGCCAGCAGCGCGTAAGCAGTGGACAGGTTGGGATCGCCCTCGTACCACCGGGGGGCACTGTTGACCCAACTGCCATTGGGACGCTGGAGCTTACTGAGCTGCGCCACGATCTCGGCCCGCCAGTCGTGTTCGGTTCCCTTGTCGTCTTCCAGTGCGTCCTGCTCCATGACGGACAGGGTTTTGGCAAACGTCTGGTAATAGTAGAACAGGCCCTGCTGGCCGAGGCCCGGGTTTTCGCTGAGTGAGTAGTTCCGGCGGATCCATTTCAGGGCGGCCTTCACGCGGGGATCTTCCGGGGTGAGGCCCGCGTAGATCATGCTTTTCAGCCCGGCATAGGTCATCGAACCATACGACCTGAGACCGCCATTGTCGGTGGTGCCTGCCTGAGAAGTGCCGCCGGCTGCCGGCGTGTAATAGAATCCGCCATCGTTGACTTTCGCGGCAAACGGGGTGGAGTTTTTCTCCGATTCAAGGTTCTGCGACCGGGAAACGAAGACCAGTGCTTTCTGCAGGGCGGGGTCGTCGGCCCCGGCGCCGGCCGCTTTGAGGGCTTCAATCAGGAACTGTGTATTAGACATGTCGGGCCGCTCGTGCGAACCGTATCCGGCTCCGCCATAAGCCGTGTCGGTGCTCTCCAGCCCTTCCCCTTCATCCCACTGCAGGCCGCGCAGGAATTTCTCCGCCTGCTTCAGAATGGGGCCGTACTTCTTTTCCTGGTCCGCCGCGCGAAAGGTCATCATGCAGATGCAGGTTTCGTAGTTTCGGTGACGGCTGCCCTCCACATAGATTCCGCCGTCCTTCTGCACATGACTTTCCAGAAAAGCGAGGGCCTTCGCGATGGTCGGGTCATCCGCCGGAACACCGCTTTCCAGCAGGGCGGTGGTAATCAGCCCGCTGATGCCCACGGCCTGCGGAGCGGTCCAGCTGCCGTCCTCGGCCTGAGTGGTCTTGAGGAAATTGACTCCTTCGCTGCGCAGCCTGGTGGCCTGTTCGTCCAGTTCCGCCGCTCGGGCAACCGCCGGAGAGAGCAGGGCGGCTGTCATCAGAACGGCCAGGCAGGAGGGCAGAAGTCGGGTTTTCCAAAGGTGGCCAGTCATGTGCAAGACTCTTTTCAATATGGGTTTCTGATCGAATGGCGCTGCCAAGGAGGGTTCAGCCTGCTGTCGATCACGTTCCGACGGTCATGACGATCTGCTGCTCAGCATGGTCCGCCGCCGGCATCAGGTACGTGGCGGCCGGCAGCCGTTTTTCATTTTACCGCAACCGGCCCCCGCGCGTTGCAGAATCCGTTCACCGGCTGGGGACAGGGGAGCGATATTCTCCCGAGTGGGAAGAAATCGCGTCTGCCTCCATGTTGATCAGTCCGGTCAGAATCCACCAGACACATTCGGTTCGGCGGACCCGCCCGCCCGTGTTCCCAGTGCCCGCCAGATGCCGAGGTTCAGGTTCTCGCTGACAGCCCGAACAGAGCCGTCCGCCAGCAGAGAATGCACCATTCCTTCATGATGACTGCGGGAGGTGATCGCCGCGTAGGTGGGCGGGACGGTTGATCCGTCGAGTTTTCCCTCCTGCCAGGAGTTGTAGTCGATATCGAGCACGACGCCCGTGCCGCTGTCGGTGTACAGCACCCGGGTGTTGGGCGTGAAGACCGTCGTGAAGCCCGAATGATGCACCCGGCCGTCCGGCCATTCGGTGTGGCCTGTGTTTTTGTTGGTATCGGTCGGGCTGAGTTTGGCTTCTCCCGCCTGAGCCATGGCGACCACCGCAGCCGTTGAGGCCGGTACCGCCGTGCTGGTGGGGGCGGTGTTGCGGAAGTACGGTGTGAAGCCTTTCACTTCGGCAGCCAGCAGTGTGTTGCTGGTGCCATCCACAAAATCCTGGAAGCCCAGCCGGCTGTTGGGAAAGAAGGCGCCGTCGCCGCCTTTGCCGGTGGACAGGTCGTGGACGAACCAGGTGCCGTAATTCATACCGTAGCTGGTGGGGTAGAGGTTGGCCTTCTTCACGCCCCC
Source organism: Planctomycetaceae bacterium (assembly GCA_020426545.1). Taxonomy (GTDB): domain Bacteria; phylum Planctomycetota; class Planctomycetia; order Planctomycetales; family Planctomycetaceae; genus JAGQPV01. The sequence goes on along the minus strand of JAGQPV010000305.1, from coordinate 649 downwards.
GGAGGAACCCGTGTCGCGGAGGCGATCGCTTTCGGGATCACTGGGGCAGGAGTAAACCGGGATCTTGAGGCCGCTGATGGCCTGCTGGAAATCCCAGGCGATACTGAGATCGACCAGGTTGGACAGAGTGGCCTGATCGAGATGCGGGAGCAGACGGCCATGCACCGACCACGAACCGTTATTCGCTGCCGAGCCCTGCGCGATGCAGGCGGAGGGCGGCAGCCGGGTGAAGGTGGATTCGTAATTGTGAACGGCCAGCCCGATCTGCTTGAGATTGTTGCGACATTGCGTGCGTCGGGCCGCCTCCCGTGCCTGCTGCACAGCGGGGAGCAGCAGAGCGATCAGAATGGCGATGATGGCGATGACCACCAGCAGTTCGATGATCGTGAAACCATCACGACGCTTTGCTGATGCAGGACGGAAAGACGATTTCATGAATGCACGTTCCCTTCGAATTCGAATGAGTTCGCAGACGGCGATCGCAACAATTGCAATCTTTTGTTCACGCCGACTCTTCAAGAAAGTTGTGTGACCATCACACGGGGGCCGGCTGCCTACGAACGTTCTTCGTTCGGTGCACAAGTTAAGAGTTGGCGTGAAGAACTTCGCAAGGAATTGTGAAAGTTGCGTGAATTTCAGCCTTGGGAAG
>JAGQPV010000304.1 GCA_020426545.1 Planctomycetaceae bacterium | reverse complement strand
GCCGGCCGCTAGTTTCTGTTCCTCGTAGCTGCGGGCCGAGTTGATGTATTTCTCGTAATCGGCCCGTGCGTTGGACACGTCAAGAAAATAGGCTTTCACCCGCACCGGCGGATGAACCGAGCTGACTGAAACCTCGTCGATTTCGATTCCCAGCTCCGCTTCGTCCGCTGCCTGCCGCACGGCTCGTGTCAGCAGAATTCGCAGTTCGGCCAGGCCCAGCGGATGGACGTAGTCCACTCCACTGCGGGACACAAAATCCGCCACGGCGGTTTCCATCATCCGTCGCAGCCGGTCTTCGGGACTGCGACTGCCGAACAGATATTTCCCGACAGCCGGGCCGGCGATCCGATACTGGGCCGTCACCTGCAGGTTGAGAATGTTGCGATCGCCCGTAAGAAACTGGGAACTGGCCGCCTCGCCCACAGTCTGCAGAAAGCTGGATTCACTGGGGATATCGCTTTCACTCAATCCCACGGACAGCGTGCGCACTTCATTCAGATTGAGCCGGCTGACTCGGGAAAGAGGCCAGGGCAGGTCGATATGCAGCCCGCTGCCAACTACCTGTGGCTGTCCGCCGGCACTTGTCACGAGGCGACCGAACCGCTGCAGCACAGCCTGCTCGTTTCCCCGCACGATATAAAATCCACTGGTCAGCCAGGCGGCCAGCACCAGCAGCAGGAGGTTCCGCCACCGCATCATGGCACGGCCCTCACCTTCTGCGGACTTGTCGGGGCGGCCGCGGATTTCATGGTGGCTGGTGCAGGCGAAGGTGCTCCCGAAGTTTCCTTTCCGACCGATTCCGCTCCGACCGATTCCGCTCCGGCCGACTCCGCTCCGGCCGACTCCGCTCCGGCCGACTCCTCTTCGCGGCGAACGGGGACGTCAACGGGACGAACCGCTTCCACCGGCCCGGCTGGCTGTGCCGTTCGGCTGGTGGCTGCTCCGGTGGTGGCTGCGTCGCTGCTCTTCGTTTCTTCTCGGTCTTCAGCTTCTTCGCGGGCTGCTTCTTTTGCTGTATCTGCCGGCGGCGCAACCGGGACGGTTTCCTGGCTGGTGGCAGGCAGTTCAATGCCCTCGGTCAGCATTCGCAGCATGGGACTGGACGCTGACAGAACCAGAGTCGTGCGCTCGGTCAGAATTTTCCGATATGTATCGAGCGTGCGCAACACCCGGTAGAACTCGGGATCGGTAGCGTGGGCGGAATTCAACGTGGCGATCGCTTCGGCTTCCGCTGCTCCCTGAATCCGTTCGGCATCAGCCCGGGCATGGGCCAGCAGGTCGCTGTACTGCCTGTCGGCCCGGCTGCGAATCCGCTGATTTTCGGCCATGCCGGCACTGCGGTAGCGGTCGGCAATTTTGCGGCGTTCGCTCTTCATCCGTTCGAACACGGCCTGCTGATTGCCCGTGGGCAGGTTGAGCCGTTTGATCTGCACGTCGATGATTTCGATACCCAGTCGACTCGCGAGCGATTCGTCTTCATCGGACCGGCGGACCAGTGCCTCATGAATCCGGCTGGCGAGTTCCTGCAGCGGACCGGGTGCCGAAGTCTTCGGGCCGGATTCGGAATCCTCCACATTGAGCAGTTCCGACAGTTCCACCTGCCCCAGTTGCGTGCTGAGGATAGAACGCAACCGGGAATCCAGCCGGGTTTCCGCAATCTGCACGCTGCCCAGGCTGCGGAAGAACTGCACCACGGGCCGGCCATCAGGCCCGGCACCGGGAGACTCCACCGGGGCAGCTTCGTCCGTTGTTTCCGGCACCTTTCCCGTGAGTGCGGTGGACTGATCCGAAGAGGCAATCCGCCAGCAGAGGCACGCATCGACGATCACATTCTTGCGGTCCCTGGTGAAGATTTCCCGCCCCGGTGGATCGTACAGCTGCACCCGGCGGTCAAACCGGCGGACGAGATCCACCGGCCAGGGCAGTTTGAAATGCAGCCCCCGATCGGTCGGGCGATCATAAACCTCCACGATCTCACCCAGCCGTTCGACCAGCACGTATTCCGTCTCGTCGACCATCACCAGGGAAGACCACAGCAGGCTCACGACGAATGCGGCAGCCACCGGCTTCCACAGGAAGCGGACGATCTGCGGCAGGACGGGGCCATTAGCGGGCAAAGTGATCTCAGGAGCAGGCTGATTCATACGGCAAATTCAGTCGAAAGTTCCAGGGACGCGATATCGGCAGCGGCATGGCAGGCCGTACCCCGGAGGCGGGTCCGGCATCTCAGAACGTATTTTAACTCAGGGCTCAATTTCCGGTTTTCCAGCTGCGGCGGGCGAAGAAAACTGCGGTGGCGGACTGAAGTCCGTTCCGCCGGGGCCGAAGGCGGTTCCATCAAGCGAAGGTTCGTGCGAGCCCGCGTTCTGCTGCAGCAGGCGGCCCGCACCGATCTCTTCCGGACTGGCCAGCAGTAAATGACGCCGCCCGCCGGCTCGCGGGTCGAGCACCGTCAGTGGCCGGCCGGCCAGTGCCTCGGTAATCATGTTCCAGTACAGCTCGCTGCCCGTCAGCGCCGGCTGCTGTTGCCAGCTGTTCCGCAGGCTGCGAAACCTGGCCGCTGCACCGGCCGCCTGCTGCCGCACTTCGGTTGCCTGCTGCAATGCGGCTGCCAGCTGCGCGGCCGTTTCACCGGAAAGCCGGGGCCTGTGTTCCTCGTCCGGTTCGGCGGCTTCCACAGACAGCTTCCGCCACAGTTCGGGCGTGAGCTGCCAGTCCGGGGCAACCGCAAGGCTGAAATCGACGTCCCCCATTGCTTCCGGCTCAGGCGAATTGGCCCGGCCCGCTGCTGCACGAATGCGAGTCGCCTCTTCCTGTTCCAGCTGGCCCAGCACGGGTTCTCCCACGGCACTCAGCAGGCGGGAGGTTCGCCAGGCCACGGCTTCATTGATCCGCTGCTGCCGTTCCTCCTGGGCATCGGCCACCTCCCGATAGGCGGCCACCACCGGCCGAGGAGGATGCACGTCGAGCAGATAGACCTGTTCGATCTCCACGCCGAGGCCATACCGCGAGATACGGTCTGTGATCAGCTGGCGGCACCGCTGTTCCACCTCAGACCGGCGATCCGTCAGCAGATGCTCCAGCGCAGTGCCCGCCGCCACCTGCCGGATGGATGACTCGGCCGCGGCACGCACCACCGCTTCCGGATCCCGGCTGCCAAATCGGAAATCGTACAGACTGCTGATGCGGTACTGCACATCGGCTGTCAGTTCCACGGGCACTTCCTCGCCCGTCATCACCAGGGCCTCGGCAGCGAAGGGCTGGTAGCTGTCGTCCGCGTGTTCGCTGGTCCATTCAATGACAGACAGCTCAAAGGGTGCCCCCGTCTGCAGAACGTCGGAGTCCGCCGTCGCCGGGTCTGCCGTGGCTTCATCAGTCCGGGAATCCCGGCTGCGGAAACCAATCTGCACGGACCGCACCCTTTGCGTGCGTTCGCGAACGACCCTTTCAAACGGAGCCGGCCAGCGGAAATGCAGCCCGGGCTCAAGCTCTTCCCGATAGCGGCCGAACCGCGTCACCAGCGCCTGTTCGTCTTCCTCAATCTGCACGATGCCGGAGAGCAGCCACAGCCCGGCCGCCGTGGTGAGCGTTAGCCGCAGCAGCACAGACCAGTGAGTCATCGCCCGGTAAACCAGCCGGGTTGGCGACAGCGCGACTGTCAGCCGTTCGGTTTCCTGCAGCAGCCGGCCCGTGGCCCGACCGAGAAACGCTTCGTCCCACCGTTCAAACCACAGCAGCCGCATGGCATTGAGCATCACCGCCAGCGAGGCTGCTTCATGAAACACTGCCCCGGCCACCGGGCTGAGATAGCCCCCCGCCGAGAGCAGCATCCCCAGGCCATTTACTCCAAAGGCAAACAGCAGGATGCTCTGCCGGATGTTGGCCACCATTTCGCGGGACATTCGCAACAGCAGCGGCAGAGGACGCAGCGGGTCACCCATCAGAATGAGATCGCCGGCTTCGGCGGCCAGGTCGCTGCCCGTTCCGCCCAGGGCAATCCCGGCTGTGGCTGCGGCCAGGGCCGGGGCATCATTCACCCCGTCGCCAATCATTGCCACCAGGTGGCCTTCCGCCTGCTGCTGCCTGATCCAGGCAGCTTTGTCTTCGGGCAGCAGGCCGGCCTGCACATCATCCGACAGAGAAGCCTGCCGCGCAATCGCGCGGGCCGGAGCCGGCTGGTCACCTGTCAGAATGGCAAACCGTTCGATGCCGGATGCCCGCAGTTCCGTCACGGTCGACAGGCAGTCAGCCCGTGGCTGGTCGCTGGCGGCAATCACCCCGGCCAGCACATTGTCAATGGCCACCAGCAGGACCGTCTGCCCCGCAGCCAGCAGTTCTTCCAGTCGGGCCAGCTGCTCCGCCGCCAGTGGAATACCCTGCTGTTCGAGAAATCGCTGATTTCCCACAATGACCCGGCAGGTGGCCTGTGCTTCCTCGGCGGGTGCTTCGCGGACCGTCTCGTCCGAACGGCGTTCTAGCAGGGGGGAAACCAGTTCGAGCACCGCTGGCCCGCACACCGTCTCGGGTACCTGGGCCACCACCCCCGCCCCCGGATGAGCGGTGAATTCGGGAGGCGGCGGAAGGACCAGCCCCTGCTGTTCGGCAGCCCGGCCAATGGCCCGCGCCAGCAGATGTTCGCTGTGCCGCTCCGCGATCCCGGCCATTCGCAGCAGTTCTGTTTCCGGCAGATCCCCGAAAGAATGCACTCCCGTGACGGCGATCTCGCCCCGGGTCAGTGTGCCGGTTTTATCGAAGGCCACCGTATCGACCGCCGCCAGCCGTTCCAGCGCGGCGGACCCTTTCACAATCACACCCGAACGGGCCAGCCGGGCCATGGCCGCCATCACAGCGGTGGGCGTGGCCAGAATCAGCGGGCAGGGACAGGCCACCACCAGCACGGCCAGGGCCGGTCTCCAGCCGTCGGACCAGTCGCCGGAATACAGCCGCCAGCCGATTAATGTCAGCCCGGCTGCGCCCAGCACCACCGGCAGAAACAGCCTGGCCAGCCGGTCCGCCGTGCGCTCCAGCGGAGTTTTCCGGCTGGCCGCTTCCGCCACCAGTCGGACAATCCGGGCCACTGTCGTCTGGCTGCCCCGCCGTACCGTTTCGATTGTCAGGCCGCCGAACTGATTCAGCGTTCCGGCGAACACCAGGTCGCCAGGCTCGGTATCGCGGGGAACACTCTCACCCGTCAGCGCGCTTTCATCGACGGAAGAATGGCCGCCCACCACATACCCATCGACCGGAATGCGTTCGCCGGCCCGCACCAGCACACGGTCTCCCGGTTCCAGACCGTCGGCAGGAATCTCCGTTTCCTGTTCCTCCCGCAGCAGGCGGGCGGTGGCCGGCCGAAGTTCAAACACCTGCGAAATCGCCTGCCGGGCACGGCTCAGCGTGTAGCCCTCGATACTCTCGCCGACGAGGGCCACCAGCACCACCAGGGCAGCCGTCGTATGTTCGCCCAGCACGATGGCAGCCAGGGTGGCAATCGTCAGTGCGAGGTCCGCACCGGTTCGCCCTTCAAACAGGTTCTCCAGTGTCTGATACAGAATTCGCGCGCCACCCAGCACGGCGGCCAGCAGCGCCAGCCGGAACCCCAGCACCGTCTGCCACCGGCTGTAGGCCGGATCGTTCACCAGCCCCGTGAGCAGATCGGCCCCCAGCAGCAGCGCCACCGCGAACGTCAGCAGATAAATCGGCGCAGCCTGGGCATGAAACCCCACGGGCTTCAGTTCGGCTTCGTCATCCGGAGCGGACGGCAGAAAATCGCGGGCGGATTCTGGAACGTAATGCATAAGGCAGCAATCAGAGTCTGTCCGTGAATCCAGGCCGGGTGCCGGGGAAAGTCTGTCGCACCGTGAACCTCAGCTGGCCGCAGTACTTCACTGGTTGCCGGTCCGTTCCCGGAGCAGGTGGCATTCCACACTGGTGGCTGGCAACCCGCGCTCGGGAAATCCGCAATCAGAAAAACCTCGGCGGAACTGTCCTCCCGCAGGCGGGAACCGGCATCATTGCGAACACTTGATCGTACCGGCCCCCCGGACTGGTTGCCATGTTCGCCGGATTCCGGTTACTTCCCGTCGAAAGGAACTTCGCCCGCCGGCCCGGATGTGACGGCTCTCCCCTCGGCCCGATGTTGCCACAAATCATCATGCTGCGGTTTCGCCGCGGGTTCCGACTGCAGTCCCCCGTGCATCGCCCGGCCTCCCGGATGGTACACAGACCGGGCGGTCCCTGTTTCACAGCCACTGGCGACAGGCAACACAAACAGTGGAACAGATGAATCCTGTTCAGTATAAACCGGAGCAGAACAGCAGCAATCGCCCGGTCTCTTTCCGCAGGATTTCAGGAGCCGAAATGACTCCCAGCAGTAGCACAAGCGATCCGTCCGCACCGGAACCTCTGGATTTTGACCGGCTGTGGAATTTCGCCGATCCGGCAGCGACCGAGCAGAAATTCCGGGAGTTCCTGCCGCGGGTGGCGGCCGAATCACGGTCGCGTGAACTCGAACTGCTCACGCAGATTGCCCGCACGCTCGGCCTGCAGCGGAAATTTGATGCCGCACACCAACTGCTGAACGAAGTGGAAGCCGAGGCACTGACCGCCAGCCCGCTGGTGCAGCAGCGGTACCTGCTGGAACGGGGCCGGGTGTTCAATTCGTCCGGCCAGCCGGAGCAGAGTCGCCCGCTCTTCCTCGCCGCCTGGGAACTGAGCCGGCAGGGAGGCGACGATTACTTTGCGGTGGATGCCGCCCACATGCTGGGCATCATCGAGCCGCCCAGCGAACAACTGGCATGGAATCTGAAAGCGCTAGCCATCGCCGAAGCCGCCAGCGCGCCCGGCGCGCGCCGTTGGCTGGGTTCGCTCTATAACAATATCGGCTGGACCTATCACGCGTTGGGGCAAAATGAAACAGCCTTGGCGATCTTTGAAAAAGCAGTGGCCTGGCGCGAGGCCGCCGGCCAGGCAGAAGAACTCCGTATTGCACGCTGGTGCGTCGCCCGCATCCTGCGCGCGCTGGATCGGGTCGAGGAGGCGCTGGCGCTGCAACGCCAACTAGCTGACGAGTTGGCAGCGACTCAGGCATCCGATGGCTATGTTCTCA
>JAGQPV010000303.1 GCA_020426545.1 Planctomycetaceae bacterium | reverse complement strand
CGCCCGCGGGCGGAAAACTTCCCACCAGCGCTGCCCGGTTTCCATTCAGCTCCCACAGCCGGATCTGGACGGTTGGCCGTCCATTCGTCTCACCCGACCCTGCAGCGGCCAGCAGAGCCGGCTGCCCGGGGCCTCCACTGAGAATGGAAATCGCATGCAGGCGATCCTGCTGAAAATCCGATGCGGGCACGGCTGCCAGGATGGATCCGTCCGCCCCCTGAATCACCAGTCGCGAAACATCCCGCACGGCATCCCGAACTCCCACCACCACATTGCGGGTGCCGGGAATCGGCTGAATGCCCCACGATTCGTACGCAATACGGTACCGGTAGCCATTCCACACGGGGTTGGTGTCGGCTCCCGCTTCTATGCGAAACACCAGCTTATTATTGAACTGCGGGTTCGGCTCGCGATGCGACTTCCCCGGGCTCAGGTTCACCGGCTTGCCGGCCACTTCGAGCGAAACCGCCACATCGGTCTCGTTGATGATCTCGCAGAACGGGAACTGCGTCCCGTCGCGAATTTCATGGATCACTCCTTTTGGCCGCATGATCAGCCGGCTCTCGCTGGCCACCTGACTGTTGCCCTGCAGTGTGCCCTGCACCACCCCTGCGATGGTGGCCGCGGCCCAGGTGCTGCTGTCGATCCAGCACAGTTCGTCGAGGACGGAATCCGCCCAGCCCACCGCGGGAATGAATGTCTGCGAGACCGGAGCGGGCGGAGCAACATTACCGTCCCGGTTCCCCTGCTGCAGCTGCCGCATGTCCCAGATTTCGACCAGGCTGCCCTGTTTGTTGTCTGAGGACGGAGGCCGCGCGCCGACGGTTGCCAGGTGCAGGCCATCCGGGCTGAACTTGACGCACATTGCGGCTTCGGCCCCGGTGTTCATCCGACCGATGAACTTTGCCTGCTCTCCGGACACATTCCACAGCAGGACGCGGCCCCGGTCATGCACGGGGAACCCCTGCTCGCCCACCGCCAGGATGGTTCCCCGCGGGTGCAGTGCGACCGACAGCACGTACTGCCGCGCGCTGTTGGCCAGCACCGGGTCGGACAGGACCTGCACATTTTCCGGTGCATTGCTGCGGGAGAACGCCACATGCGGGGCCTTCGTGCCAATGCCGCCGATGGCGATGCGGTCGGGTATGGGCGGGTTGGCAGTGGCATCACCGCCCAGGCTGTCCAGCGCCAGAATCACGCCCCGTTCCGCGCGGTAGACCGGCCAGACAAATTCACCCGCCGGACGCAGATCCCGGTTGCCCCGCTGGCCGGTCACTTCCCAGCGGCGAACCACTTTGTCGACCCCGGCCCCGTACAGCCAGATTTTCCGGCCATCGGCAATCAGCTTCAGCCGGTGAACCGTGCCCGTGGGCCAGGGGGAATCCACCCGCAGCTGCGGCCGGGAACGGGCTGTCTTCTCGGCCTGTGCCGGGCTGACCAGCAGCCAGCCGGAAACCAGCACCAGCAGGCCGGCTGACAGCCACCGCCCGCGGCCCGCCCCCATGTGATGCCGCGGCAACTGTCGAAACTGATCACTGTGTCGAGATTTCATGGCACTTCCGTTTTCCGCTGCGGCACTCATCTGACCCGGCATCCCCCGGCGTCTGCCCGCCGGGAATGTCCCCGGGAAGATAGATCACCAGTTGGCTGCACTTCCGGAAATCCCGCCTGCTGGCTGCATCCCGCTGCCGGGCGCAGCTGAGGTGGCCACGCTGGCAAGCAGGCTGACTCAACCTGCCCGCTCAGCGGAACGCCCCGCCGGAACAGAAGACCAGCACTTCATTTCAGAGTAACAGACGCCGGTTTTCCCTGCAGCCCCCGGCCCAGAAGAACATCTCCTCCCGGCCGGCGGACAGCTGCTCCGTCACGATCCGGCTCCCCTACTCCGCGACATCCGTCTGCAGCAGGACGTTCACGCCCTTCTTGTTGGACAGCACCACATCCGGCCGTTTGTCGCCGTTCATGTCGGTCACGAGGAACTGCGTACCGATGCCCGTTCCCCGCCCGGCTTCAATCTCGTGCCGCAGAAACACGGGCGGCTTCCCCTTCGTGCGGCGGAACTCGTACCAGAACATCACCACCGGATCCTTCCCGCCCGGGTCGTTTCCGTTATGGGCAAAAAACCGCTTCCCGGTGACGATGTCCCGCTGTCCGTCGCCGTTGATGTCCACGTACTCAATCGCATGCGTCTGCGAGTATTCCTCGTCGATCACATGGGCCTTAAACTGCAGCCGGCCCGTGCTGCCGGCGTCCGCTTCCTGCGGGCTGGCTCCGGCGGCGTTCGGCCTCGCCGGGCCGAGATTCTCAAACCACCACACGCCGTAACTGTGCGCCGACGACATGATCAGATCGTTGTCGCCGTCCAGGTCGAGGTCTTCAATGAAGATATCGGCCCCTTTCTCGGGCGGGCCATCCGGCTTGAGTGAGAGCGACCAGGGATGAAACTCCCACGTGGCCAGTCCCGGTTCGGCCGGTGCTTCCCACCAGCCGTGGGCAATCAGCACATCCATCCGGCCATCGCCGTTGAAATCGCCCGTGCCCAGCCCGTGGTAGTACTTGAAGGTCCCGTTCTCCATCGGGTTGCCGGGCCGGCTGATCGCGTTGAACGTCCATTTCTCCGTGGGCCGCTCGTGAATCGGCAAAAAGCCCATCTGCGACTCGGGCTGCGAACCCAGTACAAACTCCGGCCGGCCATCGCCAGTGAGATCCACAAAATCCGGCGACTCGTTGCAGGCACTGTGCCAGATCACGTGCTGCTTCCAGTGGCCTTCCGCGTTCTTCGGGTTCTCGTACCAGTAAAACGGATCGCCGGGGAAACCAATCAGCAGGAAGTCGTCCCACCCGTCGCCGTTCACGTCATAAGCCCAGTTGGCAAAGCTGTTGCTGTAACCCTTGCCAGCCACGAACTGACCCACCGGCCGAATCTCGTGCATTGTCCAGTCGGGGGCGGCGTACCACACATCGCCGGCCAGCACGTCCATCTTTCCATCGTGGTTCACATCGGCAGCCGCCACACCTTCCGAGCGGAACGCCTCGTCCAGCGTCAGCCGCTGCCAGGCCACTTCTCGCGCGGTGGCTGTCTCTGCTGCCGTTCCCCCCGCCATGGCCAGCGTTTTCGGAATGGCGGGAGTCAGCTCCCGCACGCGGTGGGCGGAACTGTCGCCCACGTACAGCCGGCCTTCCGCATCGACATGCACGCCATGCGGGCGGTTCATGCGGCAGGTGAGCGGCTGGCCTTCCGGCCCGTCGCCCGGTTTGCCGTTCCCGGCCACCGTGTGAATCGTGCCGTCCTGTTTCAGAATCACGCGGATGGTGTGGCTTTCCGTGTCGGCCAGGAAGATGTTCCCCGCCGCATCCAGAGCCAGCCCCTTCGGTCCGGAGAGTTCCGCCTGGCGGGCATCGCCACCGTGCCCGGAGTAACCCGACTTGCCCGTCCCGGCGATGTGGTGCAGCGTCTCCCGTTCCAGGTCAATCCGGTAAACGGCGTTCCCTTCCCGCAGGGCCAGGTACAGGCTGTGGTCTCCATCAAAGTCCAGGGCCCGCGGTCCGTTCAGCGGCGTACCGGCCAGCTTCGCTCCGTCGGGCGTGGGTTTGCGTTCGCCCGTGCCGGCAAACGTGCTGATGGTGCCGCTGGCCAGGTGCACCCGGCGAATGCGGTGATTGCCGATATCGCAGATGTAGAGGTGCCCGCTCGCGTCCAGTGCAATCGAATGCGGGCTGCTCATGGTTGCCTGCGTGGCGGGCCCGCCATCGCCGGAGAAACCCTTCTTCCCCGTACCGGCCACCGTGGAAATGACGCCCGTCTTCGCATCCACCCGCCGCACGATCTGGTTCTTCATCTCCACGAAGAACATGTTCCCGTCGGCATCGAACCGCACTTCATACGGCTCGTTGAGTTCCGCGCTGGTGGCCGGGCCGCCGTCGCCGGAGTAACCCTGCTTCCCCGTGCCGGCCACGGCGGTCAGTGTGCCGGTTTTTCGGTCCAACCGCAGTACGCGGTGCTGGCCGACTTCGCAGATGTAGAGCGCGCCGTCCGGCCCGGTCACCACGCCGAAGGGCTGGGCCACAGCCACTGCGGTGGCTTTTCCGTCGAGGCTCAGCGGGGTCGCTTTGCCATTGCCAGCCACATTGACAATGCGGGGCGAGGGGCCTTCCGCAGCGGAGACAGCTGCGGTCTGCCGCAGGTCAACCGCCCCGGCAGTCAGCAGCAGGGCACCGACAGAAAACACCGCAATCCGCCAGACGGAACCGAACAGGGAACGGGCAGCAGGCATGAACAGTCTCCGCGAGCAGCAGGCAGTCTGAAGGGGAATGTTGCAGCTTCAATGCAGCTGCTGCCATCGTACCGGCACCGGCGGAGCGATACTACGCCCGACAGCGGTCTGCCTGCCTTCCCGGCGGGCAGGCCCGATCCGGTCGCCACGTCCCTCAGCGGGGCAGATTCCGCCGAATCGTTCCGACATCTCCCGGAGGTACTTCAGGGAACTTGCCTGAGGACCGGCAGCCTGCCAGGGTATGAGACAGCATTGTTCGCCAGGGGCTGCTGCATCGCACAGGCGGCTGGATCATCATCGCACGGAAAGCAGGCAGGATGAACTGGAATCAGGCGCAGGAGTGGTGGGATGGCGTCTCAGCCCGTCTGGAGCTGGATCGGGAATTCTACGGGAACCCGCTGGAGAAATGGCTGGCGGCCCTCGCCGTGGTGGTGCTGGCTCTGATTCTGGTTCGTCTGCTCGTGGCCATCATCGGGCAGCGGGCCGCCACGATTCACGAACGCACCGGCTCTGACCTCGCCGATTCCGCTGCCCGGCTGATGGATGCCACCCGCTGGTGGTTCCTGATGGCCTTCGCCATCTGGCTCGGTTCGCTGACGGTCATTCTGCCCGATGCCACCACCCTCGGCGTGCGGACAGCGGTCACCATTCTGCTGCTGCTACAGGCAGCCAGCTGGGGCAATGTGGCGATTTCCTTTCTGCTCACCAGAGCCCGGCACCGCATGGCCGACGATGCCGCCGGGCTGACGATGATTGCCACATTGGGGTTCATCGGCCGCATGGGCCTGTGGATCGTGGTGGGCCTGCTGATTCTGGAGAACCTGGGCGTTGAAGTCTCCGCCCTGATTGCCGGCCTCGGCGTGGGCGGTATCGCCGTGGCTCTGGCGGCGCAGAATATTCTGGGCGACCTGTTCGCATCCCTGTCAATCGTGCTGGACAAGCCCTTCGTGCTGGGTGACTTCATTATTGTGGGCGACTTCATGGGCACGGTGGAGAAAATCGGCCTGAAGACCACCCGCCTCCGCAGCCTCTCCGGCGAGCAGATCATTATGGCCAACAGCGACCTGCTGCAGAGCCGCGTGCGGAACTACAAACGGATGAGCGAACGGCGAATCGCGTTCTCCATCGGTGTGACCTACCAGACGCCGCACGAGAAGCTGCAGGCGGTGCCTGGCCTGATTCGTGAAGCGGTGGAAGCCTGCGACCAGGCCCGGTTTGACCGCTCGCACTTCAAGTCCTTCGGCGACTCGGCCCTGAATTTCGAAACCGTGTACTACGTGCTGGCGGCCGATTACGCGATCTACATGGATATTCAGCAGCAGATCAACCTCGACCTGTACCGCCGGTTCGAGCAGGAAGCCATCGAGTTCGCCTACCCCACGCAGACGCTGTTCGTGCAGATGGAAGACGGCCAGCCGGCGGTTCATTGACGAAAGAAATACACATCAGGTTACAGTGAACCCAAGAATCGCAAAGCATTCTTTGCTTCCTCATCGTTCGGATTAACCGCCAGTATATGCGCCGCCATGCCACGAAGGCGGCTGACGTACTTCGGGTCGGAAACACCCATTCGCCGAACATGCTCCGTCAATCCAAATTTCTCAATGTAGTACACTTCTTTCCTCAGTCCGCGTCTCACACCACGTGGAACCTGAAGCTTCTCATTGACCACAACACCCGTCACTAGCTGGCGCTGATGCTCTCCCATCACATTTGTCTTTTTCACATTGAGTTGGAAGCCATTTTCCCTCAGGACTCGGCTGGCCATGCTAATCACCTTTCCAGGCTTGAACTCTCCTGAAAACGTCATGTCATCCGCGTAGCGCGTATATCGAATGCCTTCGTTCCGAGCGAATGTCGAGAGTCTAACATCAACTGGCCAGGGAACCAGATTCGACAGCGCCGGGCTCGTTGGGGCGCCTTGCGGAAGCTTGCCGTTAAGTGTACATACACCTGCAAGCAAAGTTGCCACAGGTTTCGCGTACCCCAATTTGAGGAAGAAGTCTGCGACTCGCTTCACACGAATGCTTCCGAAGAAATCTAAGACATCAAGCCGCAAAACAATCTTCTGCGCGCGATGAAACCTGGCATTTGCACGAAGACCATATCCCATCCTGAATGACTTGACATGAGTGTGGACCTGAACTGGGCTCAGAATATATGTCAATATCCAGCGCTGAATCTCCTTCAGGCTCGGCAGGGGTTCTGAAATACGACGTTTGCCACCCGATTTCTTCGGAACCGAGAACGTCCTGTAGTAGTTCCCTCCTGAGTTAGCCACCCCATAAAGGTAAGAAATATCATATCCCACCAGCGAACTGAGGTGATTGGCGCTGTATACCACCGCGCGTCCATCCTGCAAATGCTTCCTCGCATATTGCAGACATCTTTCGACATATTCCGGCTGAAGCGCATCAGCACCTGCCGTACTCCTAAATATGGCCGAGTACTCTTCGAAACTTGGAGCTGTTGAAGCATCTTGCATGGGCTGTCAGATGAGGTGTAGCGTGAACGGCACTATCTACTCGATCCACATGCATCAAAGCTGCGATCTGAGCAGCCTTGATGCATCGCAACGCGACGCGAAGCGAAGCTGAGCGAGCACATTGACCAACCAACCTGACCTCCCGGTCAGGTGCTTGGTCAATGTGCTGGGCTTGAAAGGGGAGAGTTCCCCAGGGCGTCGACTCGACGCCCCTCGGCCAAGCCGATGGGACTACCGAACACGCTACATCTCGAAAAAAGAGTCAACATATTTGGGGAAATAGACTGCGAAAGGAGCGACACGGGGGACGCGAGCAACTTCGAGTGGCTCAATCCACCTTCTTCCACCATTCGAAAGAGAAGAGATTGCGCCGTTACCCTTTTGAGTAACT
>JAGQPV010000302.1 GCA_020426545.1 Planctomycetaceae bacterium | reverse complement strand
GGCCGAACAGTTCGCTCTCCAGCAGGGCATCAGGCAGGGCCGCGCAGTTCACGGCCAGAAACGGCCCTTCGCGGCGATCGCTGTGCTGGTAAATGGCGCGGGCGACCAGCTCCTTGCCGGTGCCGCTTTCGCCGGTCACGAGGACGGTTACATTCTGTCGGGCAGCCCGCCCGATCGCCTTGTAGACTTCCAGCATACGCGGGCTGCGACCCACCAGGTGGTCGCCGGTCGTCGCCTCCAGGTCGATGGGAATCTCCACCGGTACCTGCATCATGCGGCGGGTTTCCATGGCCCGGAACACGACCTGCCGCAGCTGGTCGGTGTGCAGCGGCTTGACCAGATAGTCGTACCCGCCCAGCATCATCGCCTCAATGGCGGTGTCGCTGTCGGTATCGGCCGTGATGAAAATGACCGGCAGGCGGCTGTCGACTGCGCGAATCTGGTGAAAGACCTCCAGCCCGGAAACACCCGGTAGCACGAGATCCAGCAGGACGGCATCGGGCGCGCATTCCCGCAGCCGTTCCATGGCCGTATCGCCACAGGTCGCTTCCGTGACGTCGATACGGGTATCTTCAAACGATTTGTGGATCAGATGACGAATGCTGCGGTCGTCATCGATTATCAGCAGTGATGGCATACGTTGCAGAAACCTGCATCCGGTTCGTTCGCCCGAGTCCGATGGAATCTTCCAGCCCGGTTCCTGCTGGCAATGCCCCGCAATCTGGAACCAGAAAAACCGACCGCCGGTGGAAAGATTTCGAACGCAGGGCAGACCGACCGAATCAACACTTCCCTGGTATCGGGGGCTCCCTGACCCGGATTCTACACTACCGGGCCGGGAGTTGTTCAAGAGCAGCAAAAAAAACCGCGCTGATTTCGCGATTCCTCGCCGGCGGCTTCCAGAGACACATCAACCAGCCGTTGAAAACCCGATTCCCGAGGGAAGCCCCGCACTGGACACTCCGCCGATACTCATCACCGGTCCATTCTTCAGCCGGGGTTTTCGCCTCGTCAGTCCCCCGCGCTGGCCACCTGCAGGCTGTTTTCCAGTGCGACCACACCGGCGATCTGCAGCACCCGCGACTGGGCCAGCTGCTTCGCATAGTACGACGGCACGCGGCCGGTCAGTTCGACCACGCCGTCATTGACCGAAGCCCGGACGTGCCTGCCGGTCGTGTGACGGGCCTCCGCCAAGGCGGCAACCGCCAGGGCCTGCAACTGCTGATCTGCTGAAATCCTTGAAGAATCCTCCGGCTTGAACCGTCTGTGTTCGGCATGGGTGTTCGGGACAGTCGTCGTCAGCATCATCGGGAGTCTTCCTCAGTTTCCAGCATTCGAAATATCTGTCCTGCAGACAGCCTGTCCGCAGCCTCAGTTCGCTGCAAACACTCTGCAACTGGAATGCCCGTTCCACCCGGATTTCACCGTCTGTGGTGGTTCTGCGGGGGCTCGCCCTGCTGCTGCAGGCACAAACCCGCCTGAGGAAATTTTCCGTTTCCTCTCACAGGGAGCGGCCGTCTGCCCGGTCAGCGAACAGGCGGCCCGATAAACGCGCAGAATTTCGCCCCTGATTTCGTGACCACCAGAGCCGGCGATCCGGATTCACCCGGACAGCCTGACTCTCCGGCGGTATAGCCCCGGCAATCCCGGCACAGGCAAATTCAACATAACCCCAAAATATCAAAGAACATAAAACGCTTCAGGAGAAGACCGCCTCCCCATCTGGGGAGAACCCCGACCACTCTGGCATGGTGATTGCTTCCTTCTCCTCTCTCCGCAGGACTTTTCCGGCCCATTCAATCGAGCCGGGGGCAGCCTGACGGGCGGGAACGAAGGTTCCCACAGACGTTTGACAGGCCCGTCTGCCGCCGCAATTCGGCTGGCAGACAGCCAGACCAGACCCACTCGCGGCTGCAGCGAGTGTTGACCAGTATTGAGGGGCAACACAGCAGCCCCCTGCAATCAGGCCGTCAGCCTTCTCTCTCGGGAGGGGGAATTCCGAGGAAAGCCACGCCCGCTGAAGGGCTTCTTCGGCAAGCGAACTACTGGCTGTTCGGGCGGGCCGCCTCAGCTTCCGAGCCACCCGCCACCTCACTGCAAGGGATTCTGCGAATGACCACCATGTCCACACCACCTACGCAATCACCCACCGGTACTTCGCAGGTTCTCATCGTCGACAGCCAGCCCATTGTGCGGTACGGCCTCCGCTGCCTGCTGCAGCTGGAGCCCGATCTGAATATCTGCGGGGAAGCCCTGGGGCTGTCTCAGGCGGTGCAGCTGGCCCACGAACTCAACCCCGACCTGATCATCACCGATGTGGCCCTCGCCGACGGAAGCGGCCTGGAACTCGTCAAGGAAATCGCCAGCGGTTCCGAAGGGCCCGCCGTGCTGGTGTGCTCCATGCAGAGTGAAATGCTGTTCGCCGACCGGGCTCTGCGGGCTGGTGCCCGGGGATACATCAGCAAGGAAGAGCCCACCGACCTGCTACTCGCCGCCATCCGTCGTATTCTCGATGGCCGCATTTACCTCAGCGAGCAGATGACCGACCGCATGCTCTCCCGCTCCGTAGGTTCCAGCTCGGAAGATGCCAGCCAGTCGCCCGTGGAAACTCTTTCCGACCGCGAACTGGAAGTCTTCGGGCTGATTGGTCAGGGCGTAACCACCCGTCAGATTGCCGAGCGGCTGCATCTCTCGCCCAAGACCGTGGAAACCTACCGCGAGAACATCAAACTGAAACTCGGCCTGCAGAACGCGGCCGAACTCACGCAGCGGGCTGTGCAGTGGGTGCTGGAGAGCTGAATCTCAGCAACTCGCCCCGGCAGGTCCTGCCCTGCTGCGGCTCTTCCTCCCCCCGGTAGAATGCTGCGGAACAACAGCGTTCCGCGAGAACGCAAGCTCCGGCCCAGGTCGCACACGCACCGAGTCTGTCAGGTGCTTCGCCATGCGGCATGATTTTCCCCCGTGAGATCACTTCTCTCCCCTGGGGTTCGCGCCGAATCGGTCGTCAGCTGATGCCATAGGGGCCGGTGGCAGGTGAAGCAACGTGACCCGTCACCCGGCCGCTGACAGCCGGCGAATGCTTCGCCATGTGCAGCTGCCGCTCGTGGCGTTCCCGCAGTATTCTGAGGACCGCGTAGAAGAATGCCGCCACCATCGGCCCGACGAACACTCCCCACAGGCCGATCAGACGCAGAGCCCCCAGCATACTGATTACTCCCAGCAGCGGGTGCAGATTGGCCGAGCCTTCAATCACCTTCGCCCGAATCAGGTTATCCAGCGAAGAAACCAGCAGACTGCCGTACACAATCAAGAAGACAGCGCGGCCCGTTTCCCCGTTCCACAGCAGCCAGAGGGACACCGTCACCCAGATGGAGCCCGCCCCGAGAAACGGAATCATGGCGGTGAACATCGTCAGCCCGGCCAGCAGCCAGACGTGTCCCACTCCCGCCAGGGCAAATCCAATTCCCGCCATCGTCGCCTGGAACAGAGCCGTCACCACCGTGGCCAGCACCACTCCCCGGCAGATGCGCTCGAACTCCACGAACAGCGTTCGCTCGTCTTCGTCGGCCAGGGGTGACATTTCATGGACAGACTCCACCATCTGCTGGCCTTCGGCGAGGAAGTAATACAGGGCCAGCCCCATCACCGCCAGCGCCACCACGAACCGCACCAGGTTCGTCAGCAGATCACCCGTCTGCTGGTACAGCAGCTTCGGCCCTTCTTTCAGCACCGACTCGACTGAACTCCGGGTGTGCTCCCACTGGGCGTCCGTGAGATGATCCTGCAGGTGGCCCGTCCACCGCGACAGAGCGGGCGGAACGGTCAGGTCCTGGCTCCGGACCGTCTGCCCGAACTCCACCAGCTCGCGGCCCACGATGAACACGGCCACCGAGATCGGCAGCAGTACCAGCAGAATCACCACCACCGCCGTGATGCCGGCCGCGATCCGCCTCTGGCCATTCAATGCTCCGGCCAGTTGCTCGCACAGCGGCCGAACCAGAATGGCCAGCACCGTGGCAAACAGCACGGGAATCAGAAACGGGCGGATGACCTGAAAAAACAGCAGGCCGACCGCAGCAGCCACGGCGACCAGCGTCCACAGCGAAATGCGTTCTGACATATCCCTCTGTCTCTACCGGTGGAACCGCACCCGGCAGCACGAACGGCCGCCGGGCCTTTCAGACCACCCGCCTGATTTCACGCCGGACACCTCAGCCCGCCGGCAGCTGGTGCACGCTCTGCTCTGAAGAGAGCATTCGCCAACTATCATACACCGGATGGACCCGCCGCGCGAGTTCGCCATCCCGCCGGGGGTGCACTGGCATTGCAGGGTATGACCGCGAACATGATCAGCATCAGCCCCAGCGAGGCGTCATTCTGCACCGCTGCCGAAATCTCCGGACTGCTCCAGCCGCGGGCGCAGGCGGAACCGATCAGCACGAGCGACACCAGCACCGTGCCGAGGTGAGCCCTGCGGGTCGCCGGCAGCCAGGAGAGCAGAGCCAGCAGAATCACGATCGTGCCGCTGCCCATGTCCCAGTACCACCACGAAGCGTTTTCGGCCGGGTATCCGAAGACAAACGGGCTGATCAGCAGCCAGCAGCCCAGCATGATTTCCACAACGCGGCTCCACATGGCATCCTCACATCTGTTCGGCTCTGGTGTCCCCTGCGCGGGGCTTCGTGACCGGGACGCGGGCCCGGTCTTCTGCTTGCGGAATCAGCGTGCCGGCCGGCTCAGTCTCCGCCAGCCGCAGCCACTCCGGTGGCTCCTCTGCTGGCCCTGTCCCGGGCCGGCACCCGGCAGAACTCGGCGGCGATGCGGTCCGTCCGCGGATCGCGACCACCCCAGAAGGTCTTCCACAGCAGTCTGCTGTCGTGCGTTTTCCGCCACACCTCCCGCAGATACAGCAGGCACGACCAGACTTCATCAAACGCCATATACACCAGCACCAGCGAAATCAGCGCGGTCACGAGGCACAGGAAACACCACGAGCCCACGACCGTTCCCTGCAGCACCACCAGGACCGCACTGACGATCCCCAGCGGGATCACATCGATGCCGAAGACGATCACCATCCACGGCCGATACTGCCATCGGCGGGTCGAACCCGCCAGACCGAAAATCGCATCGCCCAGGTAAGCAATCGCCCCGAAGGCCGCATCGGGAATCAGAAACCACAGCCGCATGCGTTCGGAAACCTGGGAATCCAGCACCTTCTCCGTCTGACTGCCGAACATCGGATCCCAGGCCGAACCAATCAGCCGCCACTGATACAGGGCCATGTAGGTCGCAATCAGGAAGGCGACCATGGCCAGAATGCAGATGGGGATCCGCTGGCTCCATGCCGACGGGTTGTAATCCCACGGCCGGGGAATCGCGTCGAGGGCACAGGCCTCTTCTTCGGAAACCTCCCCGCCCGACGAACCCGGTTCTTCTCCGGCGGCGTCACCGCTGTTGCGGGTGGCTGCGGAATAATCGGGTTCCTCGCCAGGTTCGGCTTCCCGGCTGGCCCGAATGGAAGTTGCGGGATCGGGATTTTTCCACATGAAGTCCGGCCTCAGGAAATGTGCCGTGTGCCGCCTCAGGTCGTGCGACTCACTGGATCATTGGAGCAAAAACTCCGCCCGACAGTCTGTCCGCCGGCGCCGGCCACAGGGCCGACACCGGCTGTACCTGACTGCTGCAGATTCCGCCTCAGATACTGTGCGCAGCAGTCTCCGCCCCCGGCAGATCGGCCCGGGAGACAATCCCCGTGATGCGGTAATTCGCATCGTGCACCGCAGCCCGGCGAACCCCCCGGGCATCCATCAGGGCGGCCGCTTCGGCCAGCTCACACGTTTCCGCCACGGTGGCGATGCCGGTTCCGGAATCCAGGCTGTCATCCTGCGGACTCTGCCGGGCCGGCGACATGACCTGAGCCACCGTCGTCTTCTGCGGGTCTTTCTTTTCAGCCAGCACCCGCACCACCAGGTCCCGGTCCGTAATCACACCGGCGGTCACCTGCTCGTGAATCACCGGCAGAAATCCCAGGTTGAAATCGGCCATCATCCGGGCCGCTTCCTCCACGGTCGCGGTCGCATCCACAGTGGCCACATCTTTCGTCATGACTTCTTTGACCTGCATGACTGCTCCTTCAATGAAATGCCCTGAGCGGGCGGAATCCGGGGAACCGTCACACGGAACGGCACGCACCCCGACGGGGTCCGTACTCCCGGCCGTCCTCCGGAAGCTGTCGGTCGTCTGCCCGCTGAGCGGTCCTGCTCAGCCACGGCTTCCGGGAACGGTGTGATTGCATACCCGGCAGGTCTCCAGCCCCGGGTGAATAACCCAGTCAGACCTGCCGACCATCCACCATGCAACGGCTGCGCCGCAGCCCGCAGAAATCGTCTCACAGCCGCAAAATCGGCCGGCGGAGCCGAAAACCTGGGATTTCCCCCGTAAGCCTCTGTGGCACTTTCCCCCTGCCGACCGATTGGCGGCAGCGCAGCCGGCGCGGTCATCGAACAGTCGTGCGGCCCGAAAATGCCTGCCGCAGGCGTAACTCTGCATTCCAGCAGGTCGGGCGGGAGCGGCATGCAATTCGCTGGTAATACCCCACCAGAGTACGAGCTCTGAAAGACACTCAAATCTCCGGCAATCGACGGACAGAACGGCAGCACAGACTTCACTGCGGAAAGTGCCCCTCTGCAGGCATCGCACCTTGCGACAGGCACATGTGATCAGAGGCAACACATGGTGCAGCACGCTCCCCAGTGACCCCACACGTCCGCAAACAGCCGGCTGGCCAATACCCCAAAAGGACCCAGCGATGAACCGACAGGATTCCGCGTCGAAAGCACAGCACTCCGGCGACCTGACATTCCAGCGGGTCCGCGATGTGTATGAAACAGCCGCCTGCTGCCGCGAACAGCTGCGGGACAAACTGCGGGAGATTCGCTGTTCACGCGAGCCGGCACCGGAAATGACGGTGCTGGAACTTCTGGAAGAAGATGAACGGCAGACCGCCGCCGGCCTCCGGCGGGCACTCGAAGAAAGCGAACCCGAAATACTCGATACATGGCTGCAGTACGTTCCCGATGAGGAAACCCGCCGCACCCTGACCGAACTCAATCTGTCGGCCGAAATGCCCGTGGAGGACATCGTCGGACGGAAGCAGCGTTTCGATCAGGCTCTGGCAGCCATGTACCGCCAGCTCGCCCGGGAAGTTTCAGCC
>JAGQPV010000301.1 GCA_020426545.1 Planctomycetaceae bacterium | reverse complement strand
GCGGTGGAATAGACCCGCCCGCCATAAGGACCCCACGGGCGCACGGGTTCCCAGCTGCCGGCGTGTTCGCCGGTCTGAACCTGGCCGGTGATGATCAGATCGCGGAACGACTCGTTCCACTTCTTCCAGGCGTCGCCGCCATACTGAAACATGGCCAGCGTGCCATAATACCAGTAGTACAGGTTCCATTCCGAGAGCCGGGGCTGGCGGGCCAGCAGATAGCTGACTGCTTCGCTGCTGGAGGGATTCGACCGTCGCATGCCCAGCATCTGTTTGCAGAACAGGGCTTCGGCGGTCATCGAGGCGGAGGCCGGCATCTGCTCGCGGTAGCCAGCCAGGCCATTCTTCTCGCCGAGGCTGCGTTCCTTAAGGAAACGAATCATGCCGTTCCGCGCTGAGTCGGGCATGGGAATACCGGCGATATCGGCACTCTTCAGGGCCATCAGCTGCC
Organism: Planctomycetaceae bacterium; assembly: GCA_020426545.1. Taxonomy (GTDB): domain Bacteria; phylum Planctomycetota; class Planctomycetia; order Planctomycetales; family Planctomycetaceae; genus JAGQPV01. The sequence goes on along the minus strand of JAGQPV010000301.1, from coordinate 6,774 downwards.
AGCCGAAGATGCTCATGTCGCCCTTCTGGCCCTTCACATACCGCCAGCCGCCGTCTTCGTTCTGGTTGTCGAGAATGTAGCCGATTGCCCGTTCCAGCGGTTTCCGGAATCCGCTTTCCCGTGACGGGTCAAGCTGCATGCCTACTGCTTCGGCCAGGGCATACGTGGCCATGGCATGGCAGTACATACGGGCGTAATGGGTCGCCTTCCCGCCCAGAAAACCGTCCTCCTGCTGCTGGGAGATCAGCCAGACCAGGGCCCGGTTGACGTTCCCTTCGTAGCGGCCTTCCTCGTGGGTGTAGCCGGCCCCCAGAAAGGCCAGCACCGCCAGCGCAGTGACTCCCGAGTCGGATTCCTTGCCGGCGTCCCGCCGGTCGACACCGTCTTCATCCACGCTGACCTTGCCCGAACCGTGGGCGTCGGCATCCCAGTAGCCATCGGCATGCTGGGCCGCGGCCAGCCACTGCAGGCCACTTTCCACGGCACGTTCCGATGCATCCGTCCCGCCGAAGGTGCGGGCAATATCTGCCTTCTTCCGCGAATTGCGGAGGGCATAGGTTGCGGGGACTTTCACATCGCTGCGGCGAACGCCTTCGAAATTTGGGCGAATGACATTTGGGGCCGGGCCGGGCCGGTTGAGTTCCGTGGCGACGCCATCGCGGACCGCCAGCTCCCGATCGGTCGTCGGCAGAGGAGTACTGGGCACACGGCCGGGACGAAACCGTTCCACTGTTCCGGATTCATCTCCGCGGAAGGTACGGGTCTTCATGCGTGTGCGCAGCGGTCGATCGGGGGCGCCGCCGGTATCGGGTTCCTTGCGGGCTGTGGCGACGGTCCCGGCGGTCTCCACGGGAATGCTGGAAGGAGCCGGTCCCAGCTGGGGGCGAACTTCCGTGCGGGACGGAGCCCGTTTTCTCTCGGCCAGCTCCGTCAGGGGCAGGTCGAGCGTGGCAATCTCTCTGTCGGGGGCGGGCTGGGTGGTCGGCGCCTCGACCGAGCCGCGGACGGGTTCGGCTTCGGTGCCTTCGGCCTGTTCGCCCCGGCGAATCTGCTGGCGGGTGACATTCGAGGCGAACGGCAGCACAAATTCGGGCCGCCGTTCAGCCAGCGGATCGTCGATCTTCAGCGGAATCTGAGCCTGCACCCGGGGGCCGGTGAGTCCCATGCTCTGGGGCTGCGGAGTTGCCAGGGGTTCCGCCGGCAGTGAAGGCAGATCGGGACGGGACAGTTCCGGAGGCGTAATCGGCCCCGCTGTCCGCTCGGGAGTCTGCAGGGGTTCCGGCTCGCGGATGATTCGTGGAGTTCGCGTCAGCGATGTCAGATCGCTGCGGGTCTGCAGATTTCTGTCGGGGGTGTTTCCCCTCTGTTTCTGCGGATTGGCTTCATCGGCCTCGACCAGCGTGACTTCAACCGGGGCTTCGGTCTCCGGGGGAAGGGGCGGAGGGACCGGCTGCAGCAGCACGACACCCGAGAAAAACACGCAGTGCGCCAGCACCGAGAAAAGCAGCGATTTGGTGGTGGCCTGGGTATCGCCCCAGCGGGTCACCAGCATGGTGAGCAGGTGCAGCCCCGCGAAAGCGAGGGCGAACAGCAGGAGCAGTCGCAGAATTTCTTCGCCGCTCAGGCCGGTCTCCAGAATCAGGCGGCTCAGCAGGTCAGACAGGGTCTGAATCATTGCTGTTCCTCCTGCCCGCTGCGATGGGCCAGCGAGATCGCCCTGATGCCCGCCCGGCGACAGGCGGCCAGCACATCCATCACATGCTGATACCGACCGTCTCCCTCGCCGCGAATCACCACCGACTGATCGGGGAAGTTTTGCCGGGCAGCCTGCAGTTCGGCTTCCAGCTCGGGCAGGGTCTGCTTCTGGCCGGAATACCAGATCTCGCCGTTCCGCCGTACGTTCACGGTCAGATCATCAGGCAGGCTGGTCAGCGGCTGTACATCGGACACGGTAGGCAGCTGGATATCGTACTGCCGCTCCATCTCCGAGAACCGGGCTCCCACCATGAAGAAAATCACGAGCAGGAACACAATGTCGATCATCGGAGTCAGGTTGAGTGTTGGCTCTTCGATGGATTCCGTCTTGAGAGGCACCGGCACTTCTCCTGTCTGACGGCAGCCGGCAGAACGCCAGGCCAGCGGCGGCAGGTCTGTAGCTGCAGAAACTTCCTGCCCTCACATGATATCGGATATCGGGGCGGAGGGGGAAGACCGTGCCTGAAGTCCTCCCCTCAGTATATGGAGCATCCCGCACATTTCCGGCGGTGAAAATGTGACTGCGCCCTCCTGACCGGGGCGAATCCCGGAAATGCGTCAGGGTCAGGGAGAACTGGAATGGAGGGCTGCCTGCGTCCGGTTGGAGGACCGGGTAGAGAGCGCAGGCTGTGGCGGGAGGCCGGGCATCACCCGGTGCGGAGCGCCTGCGGGAGGACGCAGGGGGCCGAGATGGACGTGTTCAGGAGGCGCTCTCAGTGCCTGTCCGGAAAGCCGGTCACGCTGCAACTCGCATGCTTAACGCGGGTTCGGTTGCCGAAACTTCCAGGCAAGGTCGTACGCGGCTGACTGGCCTGGATTTCTTCCGCAGGTCAGGCTGTGCCTGACGAATCGAACCCTCGCGGTACCAGGCAGTTATTGCGTCTCTGAAGGCACTGCCGGGCCAGTTGGCAGTGGCACACCCTGATACCAGGCCTGGTTTTCTCTTCCTGCCTTTGCTCGCTTTACGACAGAACATCTTTCCGGACAGGCACTCAGATGGCCCGCACGATGGCGGCTGCGCTCTGGCCGAGGTGCGTCCGGTTGACGGTGAGCGCCGTGCGGGACTTCAGCATGTGCGGTCCTTCGTGAACGACCGACACGCGGCAGCGGGGATCCGGGGTTTCGTAGTTCAGCGTCCGGGGAACCGCTCCATTCCTGAGTGCAAGCAGTGTACCGGACAGCTCCAGAGCGGCCGAACCGGCGTCCGAGTGACCGAAGTAGCTCTTCATCGCGGTCACGGGAATGTTCGGCAGTCTGTCGCCCAGCACCCGGTGGTAGGCCCTGGCTTCCACCAGGTCGTCCCGCTGCGTGCTCTTGCCGTGCGCGTTGATGTGGCCAATGTCTCCCGGCTGCAGACCAGCCTGCTGCAGCACCGCGGTAATGGCCCGCACGAGGCCTGTTCCACCCGCGGCGTTGGAATAGCCTCTGCCGTCGCAGCCGGCACCCACGCCCAGAATTTCGGCGTAAATCTCGGCCCCGCGGGCGACGGCGTGTTCGTACCGTTCCACAATCCAGGCCGCGGCACCTTCGCCGACAATCGTTCCGTCCCGTTCAAAATCAAACGGACGGCAGGCCCGCTGGGGATCATCATCGCGGCGGGAGAGTCCTTCAAACAGGCTCATCCGTGTGATGTCCACCGGGTGAATCGCCGAACCGCAGCCGCCGACGATCATGACATCGGCCGCATCCCGCTGAATGACCCGCACGGCTTCCGCGAGGGCCAGCAGAGCGGAAGCTTCCCGGCTGGTGATCGTATTGTTCGGTCCGCGGGCGTCATGCTCGATGGAGACATGACAGGCCGGCATGTTGGGCAGTTGCCGCAGCAGCCACAGCGGGCAGACTTCCCCCATGGCGTCTTCGCCCCAGCGGGTGTAGTCAAACCCTTTTTCGGTGGAACAGCGGGAAACCGCTTCCAGCAGCTCCTGTGGGGTGCTCGACATCCGACCGGCGCCAAAGTCCACGCCGAAGCGGTCCGGATCGACTGTACCGCGGGAAATCCCGGCGTCCCGAACGGCAAGGGTGGCCGCAGCCACTCCCAGCTGAATGTCACGGGACATCAGCTTGACGAACTTGCGGTTGGAGATGTACTGCGCCGGATCAAAATCGTGGACTTCCGCGGCCAGCCGGCTGGGCAGATCCTGCCGTGGCAGAGACCGCAGATAGCCGATACCCGTATTCCCGCCCACAAGATTGTCCCAGAAGCGGTCGTTTCCGATACCGATCGGCGAGACAACACCGACACCGGTAATAACGATCCGCGGTCTGGCGTCCGATTGTTTCATTGCTCGACCCCAGTCGCCTGCAATGCTTTTACGAAGCTGCGGCGATGCTGCGCAACCCCGGCCAGCGGTGTGCCACGTCCTGTATGGTCCGGCATTCGACCTCCCTCACTGTCGCCCCCGACAGTGTACAGGAAGGTGGAAAATGCTGCTCCACCTGGCATGGTAAAGCGTGCTGCGGTGAGCAGACGTCACTTTACCGCCGGTTCTTCAGCCGGCAGCACTTGGGTGTGATACTGGATTACCGCGGTCCCGCACGGAATCCAGAAACTGCGAAAACTACAATCTCAGTATCGGCTTGTAAATAGCGGATCACTCAGCCCGAGAGTCGAAGCGGGTTCAAGTTCCCGTTTCCCTGCCAGGCCAGTCGGTCCGAGCCTCCGGATTACTCTATCCGGACTGCTGCAGCTGCTGTGTACACGATGTGGAACCAGTGTTCAGAACACTGGCGACACGCTGCAGCGACGTCGTATTCCAGGTTTCGTGACATTCCGCCCCATTCGTGTACCGAACCAGCCGGCCCTGTCGATTTTACCTGAATGGCAGTCTGGGTGGTTAGCGTGGAATAGGTGTTTATCGCGTTCTTTACAGGTATAAATTACACAGTCCTGTCCTCGGAATGTCAAGTTCAGGCAGATAGGCAGCTTTGACCAATTCTGTCATTATGTATGGAATCTGTTCAGGCAGACACTGGAAATGCCCTTCCTGTGTGATCGGGCCTTCCCCTGGTCGTTAATCATCTGCGAGGCATTGATGAATCTCCGGTGAGAAGTCCTCTGCGGGCTGTCTGCATGGGAGGACTTGCGACAATCCTGTCCAGCCTGAACCACGGAATCGGCTGCGGGAACGCCCGTGCGGGGCACGCTGTCTGAACAGACGGGAACTCAGTACGATCGGCGGCGAACGATTTCAGCCGGTCGCTGTGCCGGCCTGTCCCCTGTGTGGTGCGTCATCATGCCCGATATGCCCGATTCTTCTGTCGCTGCTGGTCCGGAGAATGCACTGCCGGGTGATCGCAGAAGGCCCGAACCGGGCGATGTCGGGCAGGCGAGCGGGCAGCTCAGCACGGCGGATGCTGTCAGCCTGATTGTGGGGATAGTGGTCGGTGTCTCGATCTTCAAGATTCCCGGCCTGGTGTTCTCGAACGTGGGATCTCCGCTGGAGGGGCTGCTGGTCTGGCTGGCCGGTGGGCTGATCGCTCTGGCGGGTGCGCTGTGCTATGCCGAGCTGACCACCACCTGGCCGCGCTCTGGCGGAGACTACGAATATCTGACCCGTGCGTGGGGACCGTGGGCCGGGTTTCTGTTTGCCTGGTCGCATCTGACAGCCATTCTGACGGGCAGCATTGGCGGCCTGGCCTATGTCTTTGCCGATTACGCCTGTTCGCTGGCTGGTTTCGAGGAAAGTCGGGCTGCGCCGCTGGCTGCGGTGGCTGTCGTGCTGCTGACAGGTGTGAACCTCGCCGGTATTCGCTTCGGGCGAATGGCCCAGAACCTGCTGACGGCCGCCAAGGTGCTGGGCCTCGGCGGGCTGGTGGCCGCAGGCTTTTACGCCGCCCGATTTACGGAACTGACGGCTGAAGCCCCCGTCCCGGAAGGCATGCCCGGCCTCGGACTGGCCATGGTACTGGTGCTGTATGCCTACGGCGGCTGGAACGACGCCGCCTTTGTGGCTGCGGAAGTTCGCGACCGCAACCGGGCCCTGCCCCGAGCGCTGATCTGCAGTACCGCAGCGATCTGCGGGCTATACCTGCTGATCAACGTGGCCTTCATCGCCGGGCTGGGATTCACCGAGCTGCGGAATTCCGGCGTGCCGGCCGCCGACCTGATGCAGTCGGTCTTCGGGCCGACGGGCCGGGTGGCCATCAGCCTGCTGGTCTGTATCTCAGCGCTGGGGGGACTGAACGGCCTGATTCTGGCGGGCTCGCGGGTGCATGCCGCCCTTGGGGAAGATCACCGTCTGTTCGCTCCGCTGGGCCGCTGGCGGCGGGAGTCCTCCGTACCGGCGGTGGCTCTGCTGACGCAGTCCGTCGTGTCCTTGCTGCTGATTGGCCTGGTGGGAACCGAAACCGGACGCGGGGCGATTGATGGAGCGGTCGAACTGCTGCGTATTCCGGCTGTGGAATGGGGCCGGTTCGGCGGAGGCTTTGATACGCTGATCGCGCTGACGGCTCCGGTCTTCTGGCTGTTCTTCCTGATGACAGGCTGTTCGCTGGTCATTCTGCGGTGGAAGGAACCCGCCCGTCCGCGACCGTTCCGCACGCCGCTGTTTCCCTTCACCGTGCTGCTGTTCTGCGGCAGCTGTGTGTTCATGATCTGGTCGAGCGTGGACTGGGCCGGCAGCCTGGCGGCCTTTGGCGGAGTGCAGCTGCTGATCGGCCTGGTGCTGTACCTCATCAGCGGGCAACTGGGTCGCCGCTCCGCGTGATGCGGCCGGTTGGACAGGTCCGGACCTGTCGGGTTGCGTCGGCCGGGCGGCTCTCCGTATGCTCAGCCTGCCCCGCAGACACCCGCCAGGGACCACAGGGCAGAAGCTTCCCCCGATCCATCACCGCGACGAAATCTGGAACAGAAAAGAGACAGCCATGGGCAATGTGCGGGAGTACGGTGCAACCGGAGATGGCACAACCGACGATACCCAGGCTCTGCAGCATGCCCTGAACGATGGCGACGGAACGCTGACCTTTCCGCGGGGAACGTACCGCATCACCAGCCCGCTGGTGGTGGATCTCCCCCGCAGC
>JAGQPV010000300.1 GCA_020426545.1 Planctomycetaceae bacterium | reverse complement strand
ATTCCCGACCGCCGAGGCGGAAATTTCCGGTTCACCGAACCGCAGTCTGCAGGCGAATTCTGCAGGGAGGGCCCGGGGGTTCAGCGACTGGCCAGCTGTTTCTCTTTCGTAGAGACCGTCACGGAAACCGACTTCGAAGCGGCCGCAGGAGCAGGCACGGGGACCGACTCGGGAACGGCCACCGTCTGCAGAGTGTCCCGCCACTGAGACAGCGAGACACCGCAGGCACCGCTGTCGATGCGTGCCTGCTGCCGGCCCGCGAACCAGCGAACGACCAGCGAGTGAATACCGGGCAGCTGCAGTATACAGGCAAGTGGCCACAGCAGCCGGATGTTTCGGGCCAGTGCCAGCCGGGCCTCGACTCCCGTGAGGCAGCGGCCCTCGTGGGTGAGTACCTGCAGATCCCGCAGGCAGTCTTCCTCATCCAGGCCAGCGTGCAGCTGCGCGGGGTCCACCGCATGGCAGTCAACCAGCTGCAGCCGGCGGGACAGATCGAACCCGGCCACACGTCCCGCTGCTCTCCGGCAGACGAGGCAGCCCCCGTCGTACAGGACGGTCCAGGCATGACGGGTGCCGAAGACCACGCGTAACATCCGGCGAATGCTGGCCGGCGGCAGGAAGGAACCACAGCCCACCAGCATGATCAGCCCGAAAGTCCACATGCCGAGGCACGCCCCGATTCCCAGGTGCATCAGCGTGCCGAAGAACAGGACCAGCGGTCGCCACCTGCGACTCCAGATGAGAGCCGGAAAGCTGATCTCCCAGACAATCGTGGCATGCGTGGCCACATTGATCAGCAGTGGCCAGCGGGCCAGCCAGGTCATATCCATCGACTGGTATTCCAGATTGGCGAAGGCCAGCCACATCGCTTCACCGCTCCACCAGGCCGGTCCCTGCAGTTTGGAAACACCCGCGAAGAAATAGATCAGGCACATGTGCAGCTGAATCAGCCGCAGCGAGACCCGGGCAGAAGACGAAGGGGCGGGAGTCAGCTGTGGGAAGCGGATGCCGGCCGCCACCTGCTGCCGGGCCGAGCGGAACCGTCTCACCAGCTGATCGACAGAGAGGGCGGCCCCCGCCGGGCCGACACAGCAGTACAGGGTCAGCATCACGTTGATCTGATCGAGACCGAACAGGGCCGACGGCGTCCGGTAGGCATAGGAAACAGCGATGACCAGCGACAGCAGCGAAGTCACCCGTGTCAGCACGCCCAGCGTGAACAGAGCAAACACGGTCAGGCAGGCATAATGCACCGGCCACAGCAGTTCGGCGGGGACATACCACCAGAACGAAAAAGCGGCCTGTCCCTGCTGAATGACGGCGGCTGCCTCCGGGCTGAGCCAGGAATTCGGGCCGAAGAAGGCTTCCAGCTCCAGCCCCCAGACAGCATGCGTGTAGACCAGCATCAGCCCCGTGCAGAGGCGAATCAGCCCCAGCAGTGTGGGATCGGCCGGCCGGAACCAGAAGCGGTTCCACGCCGCGGTCGAATCGTGCATCCAGTCTTTCAGTCGCCTCAGCCGGCGCTGGCCGAATTTCACCTGCATCGGAATGTTCCCAGGGGCTGTTCCGCGTAGCTTTCCGGATTGGTCAGCGTGACTCCGTTCCGGACCGCATCCATCGTGGGCAGATAATGCATCTGCCGCCGCAATGTCACACGCTCCGCGCCATACCGTCGACCAAGATGCCGGGCATAGGTCTCGATCCACGGAGGCTGATCAGGGGCGGCCTGCGGGGCAAAGTTCAGAAACTCCGTCAGCATGAAATGCCGGTGATACAGCAGCCGGGGCCAGATCTCACGATGCGGAAATCGACCGTGCTCTTCTTTCCCGCCGGGGTAGTGCAGGGTGTAGCTGATCAGCGTGCTGTGCGAGGGTTCCGGAGCAAAGTAATGGTACCCGTGATTCAGAAACAGCACCTGCAGCCAGGGACGAAACAGCTCCCAGGACTGCTGTGCCAGTTGCGAGGAAGGGCTGACGGAAGCCGGAGCGGAAAATATTGCCGCCAGATGCAGGGCCAGCCCGACCGAGACCACCAGACGGAGACGCCTGATTCTGCGGGAGTTCCCCCCGGTGCGAGCCTGCGCCCCGCGTCGTCCGGGACGAAGCGGCCGCAATGCCGGGTGCTGTTGTGCCGGGTGCTGTTCTGTATCGGGCGGAGTTACCTCTGCGGCCGTTTCAGCAGAGTCCGGCAGCAGGTTGTCGACCGGCTGGCCGATCGTCCGGTCAGAAGGCTGAGTGCGTTCCACAGTTCACCACGGGATATGACGGGACATCAGTCGGAATTCAGCAGGAGCCAGGTGCTTCCGGCCCGGTCCGAGGGAACAGCGTTCCCGCAGCTGCTGAATCAGCAGAAGCAATGGAAGCAGCGACAGCCCTGCAACGCAACGCGAGGTGAAATCCATTGCACCTCGCGAGTACTGCGTCAACGGTTCTGTTGCAGCGGGCCGTCTGCCATGCGTCAACACAACAGTCAGTCAGCAGCCAACAGCCTGAGCGGCAGAATTCCAGCGAGCGCATTCCTCTGCAACTGTGAAAGCTGGACTCCGTTCAGGAACCCATCTCCTGGTCCGGTGTGGAAGCCGGTTGAGTCCCTCAACCAGCAGTCCGGCAGAACAGACGATGGAACAGTTCTTCGCGGAACATCATCCGCCGCGCTTTCAGCACATCCCATGGAACTGACCGGCACGCAGCCTGTTACGAAGTTTCTTGAACCCCGTTCCAGCCAGCTGAAATACTGGCCAACCTGTTCCGTACCGACCTCGCACGGGTGCGATTTCCCCGCCTCATGAAACAGCAGGAGAATCTTCCCGGCGGGAAAACTCAACCTTCGCTCTCAGAAACAGAGACACGCAGCGGTACCGCCTGCTCAGCGGGCAGCAGGAGTGCGAACGTCTGCCACCAGCTCCGCGGCGTCGGGACCAGCGAAATCAACGCTGACTTCGACATTGCCACCAGCTGTGACAGTCGCTTCGGTTTCACGGGTGATGGTCCTGCCATCGCGATCGACTTCAACCCGCACCGTGTAGACGTAGCTCTTCGAGCTGTCCAGGGCCGGGCTGTAGAACCGGCGGGTGGTACCGGTCAGCGTCATCTTCTGGTCCTGCAGGTAGACCCGGGCATTCTCGGGAACCTTCACCACCAGGGTGGCGGACTTCGAAGTCGTGGCAGCATAGTAAGAGCTGCTGGTGTGGCCGGTGGAGGCGGAGTGATAGTAGCCACCGGAAGAACCGTAGCTGCCACCGGAAGAACCGTAGCTGCCACCCGCGAGGGTCAGGGAAGGGATGCCGAATACTGCTGCGACGAGCACCGCGCAGCCTCCTGGGAACCCTTTGCTCATGATTCGCTGCATCGTTTCCATCCTTTAATTCTGTTTGAGAACTCCGTCCAACTCACCAGTCCGTGGGCTTCATCTGTTGTGTAGTCAGCGTATCTCTACTGCCTGTTCTGCCTGGACCCTCCTTTCCAGTCTTTCCTTCCGAAGGCTTGTGAACGTCCTATACGACGCAGGCCACCTCAGGCCTGATTACCTCGAATCACAGGTGTCGAGCATCAGTCGCAGGGAAAGTGCGCAACAATCCGCACCCCGGTGTGCTGGAATCCGACGGGACTCCACACAGGGAAAACGCAGTATGATTCACGCAGAAATCGATAGAGAGACAGCGCGAATCAGCCTGGCTGTCCGCAGCACCAAGTAGAACCACCAGGTGAGATGGTGGTTTTACGCATTATGATTTGACTTTTCCGACCAGCATGAATAGGAGGTCTCTGAGTTGTGTACGGATTGTACCGCTGCAATCTCGCTGTGCAATTTAAAAAAGATAAGAATTTTGAATTGTCTGAGTGCCATGGGATGGGCAAGGCGACTGGCTACTTGAGGCGCTGCCCGCACTTCTCGACTGCGCAGGGCATTACAGAGCGTGGACAACCAGGGCGCAACCCGTTAGAAACCGACGCGGCCAGGCCTGTCGGCGGCTCGCAAGTTCAACCGGCTGATGTGGTTGAGGAACAGGGGCGAGCGCGAGGAAGGCTGAACCCACGGAGCGAATCAGGGTTGCGGCCTCCAGACCGGGCGGCTCACGCCCTGCGGAACAGGTCCCGCCAGCGCGGGAGAACGTCTGTCGCTCGCGACTCCTCCTGCCTTGTTCGACCGGATTCAGCACTGTTCCTTTGGCGTCTGCTGCATTTGTGCGCTATTTTTGCTGCCGGGCGCGTATTGCGTCTTGTCGGCGTCTTGTTTCCCGCATCTAATGCAGTTTCAATTTCTGCCGCAGAGCCTGACCATCGACAATGCGGAACCGATTCACGGTCCGACGGTTGGAGCCATTCTGCGACAGTCGCCCCGGCGGAGGGCATTGATGGAAAGCTCGACGAACATCTCCGGTGGACCGACCGCTGAATCGACCAGCGGGGAGAGCCATACTCTGTCGGCGGAGGAACTGCAGCAGCACCTCGATGAGACCGTCCGGGATTCGCTGCCGTTAAGCGTTCTGACGCTGGCCCTGCTGTATGTTTTCTTCGCCCTGATCAATCTGGCGATTCTTCCACCGCATGTTGCCTGGCAGATTTCCCTGGCCTCCGCGGCGACTGCGGCAGTGCTGGGCTGCCTCAGCATCTACCTGTTCCGGCGAGGCATATCAGCCGAGAGAGCACAGCTGCTGGTGACGGGAGTCGGATTTCTGGTGCTGATGGAGGTGCTGTACCACCTCTGGCTTCGCCCGCTGCCAATCCAGGCCGCCGGACTATCGATCCTGATGATTGGCGCCGGCTGTATCCTGCTGTCCCGCAGACTGCTGATCATCCTGTTGTTTTCAGCGGTTACTGGCTGGGCGGCCATCATGCTCATCCTGGCCCACAAGGCGCAGTGGTCCCTGGCTCTGTACCTGCTGTCCAGCGGTGTGGTGTTCTCTCTCCTGGTGCACGAGATCCGCCTGAGAACCTACATCCGGCTGCTGACCGCCACGCTCTATGAGCAGGAAATGCGGCGTCAGATGGAACAGACGCTGGCGGCTCTGCAGCGCAGTGAAAGCCGTTTTCGACGACTGATCCACTCCGGTGTGATTGGAATCATCGAGGTCAATCTGCAGGGAGAATTGCTGGAAGCCAACGATCGGTTTCTGGAGATTATCGGACGGACGCAGGCAGACATGCCTCTGCGGTGGGATGAACTGAGTCCACCGGAATGGGCCCAGAAAGATCAGGAGGTTGTCCGGCTGGTGCGGGAAACCGGAGTGGCCGATCCGTGGGAGAAAGAATACTACCACCTCGATGGCCACCGTGTGCCGATTCTCCTGGGTGTCGCCCTGTTCGACGAGCAGAAGGAGGAATGCATCTGTTTCGCACTGGATATGACAGAGATCAGGCAGGCAGAAAACCGAATTCGCAAAATGACGGTACAGCTGGAACGGGCTGCCCGACTGGCCACCATCGGGGAGATGATTGCCGGTCTGGCGCACGAGCTGCACCAGCCGATCGCCTCCTCCGTCAATTTCGTCCGGGCACTCAAGCGCCGCTCGGAAGCCGGCACACTGAGTGAAGAAGATCTGCTGCACCGGCTGGATCGAATCGAGTCTCAACTGCAGACCGTCAGCAGCCTGCTCCGCAACATCGGAGACTCGGTCGGCCAGAACAACGTGAAGTTGACCCCCTGCCAGCTGCGGGGCTGCATCGAAGTCGCCATCGACCTGACCATCAGCAGCGCCCACCTGAATGAAAATCAGATCCTGCTGGATATCCCCCAGAAACTGCCGATGGTCCAGGCCGATCCGATCCAGATCACGCAGGTGCTGTTCTGCCTGCTGCTGAACGCCGTGCACGCGGTGGAATCTCTGCCGGAGGAAAACCAGGTGGTGATGGTGTCCGCGGTCATGTCCGGCGAAACGAGCGTGCGGGTCGAAGTCCGCGATAACGGCTCCGGCATTGCGCCCGAGCACATGTCGCAGATTTTCTATCAGTTCTTCTCGACCAGGCCCAATGCTCCCGGGCTCGGCCTGTCGATCTCCAGAACGGTCATCGAAGCGCACGGGTCGGAGCTGAAAGCCGAATCAACTCCGGACCAGGGCAGCGTCTTTTCCTTTGAGCTGAGAACCGCTCCCGAGCAATCTCCGCTCGAGAGCTGGACCAGCCTTCGTATCGGCTGAGAGAGTGCCCGGTTCTCTCAGCCGCTGCCACTCTCCGGGTACTGGTCAGACTGAGCCATCACCGAGTTGAGCGCATCGCTGGAGCCGAATGTAAACAGCGTATCATCGACAAGAATCACGGTGGATCCGTCCGGAGGAACGTAACAGGTTCCGTCCGCCCGTCGCACTCCCACCACCACCAGGCCGTGGGAATCCAGGTTCAGTTCTTTCAGCCGCGAACCAACCCACGGATTGCTCTCGTCCATCAGCAGTTCCGCCAGTTCCAGCTGACTGTTCCGGGCCACGTTGACTTCCAGAAAGTCTTCGATGCCGGGGTTGATCATGCAGCGGGCAATCCGCACGGCCCCGCTGCTGAACGGACTGATCACCCGGTTTGCACCCGCCCGCTCCATCTTTTCGATCGCCTTTTCATCCAGTGCCCGGGAGACGATCTGGAGCTTCTCGTTCAGCAGCCTGGCGGACAGCACCACATACACGTTGTCGGCATCAGTCGCCAGCACGGTTGCCAGCGAACGGGCCCGCTCGATCCCGGCTGCCAGCAGAGTCTCATCGCTGGTTGCATCACCGGCGAGGTACACCCAGCTCCGTTCGGAACAGATGCGGATCAGCTGCTCTTCATCGTGATCAATCACGACGAACGGCCTTCCCCGCTGCTGCAGGTATTCGCAGATGGTGGTTCCCATTCGCCCCAGCCCGCAAACAATATGGTGCCCCTCCATCCGGGCGGTTTTCTTTTCCATTTTGCGTCTTTCCAGCACCAGGCGAAGCTGTGAATTCACAATCCACTGTCCCAGCTGGAAGGCGCTGTAGGAGAACGCCCCCAGCCCGACCATCAGGTAGCAGATAATAAAAATCTTCCCGTTTGGCCCGGGTACCACCGTATGCTCGAACCCGACCGTGGTCAGCGTAATCACGGCCATATACAGGCAGTCGAGCCAGTCGGCGCCTTCAATCAGGCGGAAGCCGAGCGTGCCCCCCAGAGTCAGCCCCAGCAGCAGCAGTAGAACGTGCGTGATTTCCCGCAGGGGACCGGTGCGGTAACGACGCACACCGCGGGCTGGTGCATCATCAGCAGCCGGTGGCCTGCCGGTGG
>JAGQPV010000299.1 GCA_020426545.1 Planctomycetaceae bacterium | reverse complement strand
CCACGCAACCCACTCACTCCCGGCGGCCCGCCCCGAGCTTTGACCGGGCCGCCCTCCAAAAAAACCCCGCACGATACCCCGGTGGGAATCGTGCTGCCGTGGGGACCATTCACACCGTCAACTGAATCGCCACCCGGCTGCCCGTTCCGGGCTCTTATATGTGCAGCGGTCCCCGCGAAACCCGCACGATACCCCGGCGGGAACAGGCAAGAGCAGCGACCGGAAAATGTGAGTCAACCGGCCGCTGCGGGATGCGATCATTGCGGGAAGGAGATTCAGCGTTTTTTCAGCAGATCGGGAATGGCCTGCTTCAGGTCGGGCACGGAAATACTCCGGTGCTCCACTTTGCCATCCCGCCCCACCAGAATCATCGTGGGCAGCGAGATGATGCCCATCTCCAGGGCCGGTTCGCTTTCCAGGCCGCCATCGGCGTGAATCTGCGGCCAGGTCACGTTGTACTGCTTCAGGTAGGCGTCGACCGGGTCGCTCGTCGTATCGAGGTTCACACCCAGAATCTCAAAGCCCTGGCTGTGGTACTGACTGTACAGCGCCCGAATCTGCGGCAGCTCTTCGAGGCAGGGCTTGCACCACGTGGACCAGTACAGCACCAGCAGCACCTTCCCCTTGAAACTGGCCGCATCGATCGTGCCGCCTTTCAGGCCGGGGCCAGCCACGGTAATCGGCTTGTCCTTCAGATCGAGCCGCCGCTGGGCACCTGCCGCCCGGATGCCGGCCCGGGAATCGGCGGACTTCACGACCGTGCGGGAGTACCAGTCGCGGGCTTCCTTCAGCCGGCCGTTGAATTCATGCATGATCGCCAGCTGCAGCATGGCTTCCGAGGTTTCGTCGGCATCGGGATAACGACCGGCGAATTCCTCCAGACGCTTCAGCCACCCGGCCTGCAGTTCCTGGCGGCCATCATTGTCGGACGACTGCAGGTCGATGGTGTATTCCGCCAGCATGCGGCGGTATTCCACGTACGGCACCAGTTCGCTTTTCGGAGAGGTGCGGCGGACGTCGGCTTCGATGGTTTTCAGCCGCTCCACACCTTTAGGATAGCTGCCCGTCTGCACGGCGGCGGCAATACCGTCCACCATCTGCCGCATCCACTGGCCTTTTTCTTCTTCGGTGGAGGCCAGGTTGACCATCTGCGCGAGCAGGTTGGCCCGGTTCTCGTTGTAGCTGGTCAGCTGGTCCGCTCCGGAACCCGGGCTGGGAGCACTCCCGTCGAGCTTCTGCAGCTGGTCCAGCAGCTTCTGCATTTCCGGAGTGATCGTGCCAACTCCGGCCACGGGCAGATCGCTCGTCGCCACCGGCCGCATCAGCACACCACCGGCAATCTGCACGGTTTCGCCTTCCAGCGGCTGGGGCAGGCTGGTGAGCTTCCACACATCGCCCACCTGAATCAGTTCACCGAGCTGCACCAGCACGGGACGGCTGCTGGATTCCGCAATCGCCATCGCATTCTGGTACAGCGTCAGGTCGGTGGTGGCTTTGCCTTCATCGGCGGGAATCACACCCGGCATCGAGCTGTCGAACCGCATCCAGGTCGACTTGGCGGTGATGGCCCGGCTCGTTGAGCGAACCTTCTTCAGGTGGGCTTCCGGCTGGGCCACCTTGGCCATGATTTCCTTGATGAGGTCCTCGCTGACACCCAGCGATTTCAGTTCTTCTTCGGTCACCAGCACCGTCTGCAGCAGCCGCACATCGCCGGTCGTCAGCGCACGAATGGTTTCCCGGCTGACTTCTTCCGCCGAAATACGTTTCCAGCTGTCGATGATGCCGTCTTCGTTGGTATCCAGGCCCCAGCGGGTGCCGCCCGAATTCAGCCACCGGCATTCATCGATCCGGTTGTTAAAGTTCCGATCGACATCACGGTACACCTCGAGGCCGTGGTTATAGTACCGCCACTGATCGACCACGTTGTCGGCGTTGGTATCGATGTAACGGCGGAGAATCTGGCCTTCCGGACCAAGGACCACCCAGCCGGAAGCCTTGCCTTTCCGCTCCACCTGTACTTTGCATTTGGCAAATTCGGCTTCAGTGGGGGTTTCGTAATCCACATCGGCCTGACGGGGGCGGAATGAAAGCGCCAGCTTCGGCGTGGGGGTGTCGTCCGCCTGCGCGGCGGATTCCGCCACCAGCAGACAGCCGGCCGCCACCAGCAGGGCAGACATCGTTTTCAGGTTGCGGGATCTGCAGCCGCTTTCCGATCCGACAGCAATTCCCGTTACCGCTCCACCGAGCAATCCTGACATCCGACCTGCTCCTTCGCGCTTGTTCTGGTGAACCGCTCCGCCGGCAAAGCCGGAGACCGCGGTTCGCATTCTGTCTCGAGGCAGCACAGAATCCGGGACCTTTCGGCAGCCACGCTGCCACCCGAACCGTACCGCGGCACGACTGCCGGAGACAGCCATGCACCATGCCGCCTGCGAACCTCGCCGCGGACATGGGAAATCGTCCAACTGGCGGAAAATAAGCAGGTATTGATTCTGGTGCAAGATCGGCTGCCCGCTCAACCCCGGTTCGGGCAGGCAGGGTAAACCGGGCAGGATTCCACAGTGTCCCGCACCGCCTCACCTCCTTCTCCGAGGAGAAAACCGAAGTGAACAGTTTCACCCGCTGTGTGAACCATGTCTCCGAACGGGTGAAACCCGCGACGCCGCTCGATGCACCGGGGATGAGGGATGAGACACCAGGCAGACCCGGAACCGGGGAAGGTTGAGGCCCTCCGTCGCTCCCTCTGAAAGGACACGGCATCCAGGGAACAGAGGAAACCCCGGGCCAGTGGGGCGGCTGTCGTCCCGCATCCACCGAAGCGGCTGCCGGGCGGGGCTTACTGGCAGGATCTTTCCGCTGCCAGTTCGATCAGAATACCGGCGATGCCCACCGGCGTAGCCACATAATCCACCGGGACATCATTCAGGGCGTTCTGCGGCATGTCGTCGAAGATGGCATCCGCCGGGTCCTGCACGATGCATTTTCCTCCGGCTGCGTGAATCGCCTTCAGACCTTCCACCCCGTCGGACAGTGTCCCCGACAGAATGACGCCCACGGCATTTTCTCCGGCGTAGCGGGCGGCGGAGAGAAACAGCTCATCGATCCGCTGCAGACGTTCCAGATGGCTGGCCACATCATCCAGGTGAGCAATACGCCCGTCGATGCGAAGCGAACTCGAGGGCCGGCCGACATACAGCGTCGTGCAGTCGAGCGATTCCCCTTCGACCGGCTCCCGCACTTTCAGCCGGGCGTCGTGGCTGAGAATTTCGGCCAGACGATTCTGCGTTTCCGCCGGATTCCGATGCGTGGCGACGATCACGGTGGCCTGAAAGGATTCCGGCAGGTGTGAAATAATCTGCCGGATGGGTTCGAGTCCGCCCGCCGACGCGCCGATCACGACGAGCAGATTGGGAAACGCCGCCTTTTTGTGATTCATGGCTCATTCTTACAGGAACTGACGCCGGTGATTCGCCTCGCAGCGGCAGATTCTCAGTTTACCCTGGTCGAGAATCGGACTCGTTCTTCCGTCCGTGGACTTTCAGGATGTTGAACAGCTTGTCCGGATCGAGCGGCTTGACCAGATGATTATCAAAACCGACTTCAAAGGCGGATTCGATGTCACTGGGGCGACCGTAGCCGGTCAGTGCCACGAGGTAGGTATCCCGATTGCCCCGGGTTTTCCGCAGGCGGGTGGCGACTTCATAACCGTCGATTCCCGGCAAGCCGATATCAATCAGGGCCACCGCCGGGTGCATCTGTTCGATGACGGCCAGCCCCCGCGTCCCGCTGTCCGCTTCGATGACTTCATAACCTTCCAGCTCCAGCATCGTGCGGAGCATATTCCGCGCATCGTCCTGGTCTTCCACAATCACAACCCGGCCACCCCGGGCCGTCGCGGGGGCTTCCGCTGCAGCGGGCGGAGCCTGTTCCCGGCTGTCCTCCGGGCTTTCCGCCAGCCGTGCCAGCCGAATTTCAAAGCAGCTGCCACAGCCCGGGCCATCGCTCGTCACGCTCACCTTTCCCTGATGCATTTCCACAATCGAACGGACCAGCGTCAGCCCGATGCCCATGCCGCCATTGGAACGGTGGAGCGAATGATCCGACTGCACAAACAGATCGAAAATGCTCTCCAGCTGGTTCGGAGGGATACCAATGCCATTATCGCAGACCCGGAGCACCACCTGATCCCCCTCAGCACAGGTCTCAAGGCAGACTTCTCCACCCGCGGGAGTATACCGGGCGGCATTGGACAGCAGGTTGGTCAGTGCCTGCTGTAAGCGGGCCGCGTCTCCGTTGACGAGCAGCGGTTCCTCGGAGACGTTTTTTCTGAACTGCAGCTCCGCGGTCTCCAGCAGAGGTCGCGAGGCATCGATGGCATTCTCCACGATGGACTGCAGGTCGGTGGGCTGCATGTGGAGTTCGATCTTGTTCTGCGTCACCCGCGAGACATCGAGCAGGTCATCCAGCAGTCGCGACATGTGCCGGCCCTGCCGCCCCACGATTTTCATCGTGTCCCGGGCCATTGGATCCTCAAACTGACAGTGCTCCAGGATATGCGTGGCATTCAGAATAGCCCCCAGCGGATTCCGCAGTTCATGCGAGAGCATGGCCAGAAATTCATCGCGACGGCTGACTGCTTCCGCCAGTTCCCGCTGAGCCTGCTTGACTGAGGAAATATCAACCAGAGTCAGAACGACCCCATCCACCTTTTTCGTTTTGGTGCGGTAGGGCAGAATACGCAGCAGCAGCCACTTGCCCTGCTGGTCCTGCACTTCGATTTCGCGTTTACTTTCACTCTCCACGACCTCTTTCAGATCGTGCATCAGATCGGCATAAATAATATTGTGAGTGAAGCTGTTAATCGGTCGGCCAATATCCTGCGGCAGGAGGTGGAAATCCTGCCCGATCTGCGGCGTAAATTTGCGGATGTTCAGTTCCCGGTCGAGAAAGATCGTGCCGATTTCCGTGCTTTCCAGCAGGTTGTCCATATCGCTGGTGAGTTCGGACAGCTCGGCGATCTTGTTCTGATATTCCGCGTTAACGGTATACAGCTCCTCATTGACCGACTGCAGTTCTTCGTTCGTGCTCTGCAGTTCCTCGTTGGAGGCCACGAGTTCTTCATTCGTGGCCTGCATTTCCTCGTTGCTGGTTTCCAGCTCTTCAATGGTGGTCTGCAGATTCTCCCTGGAATAACGCAGTTCGTCTTCCAGAGAGTGGATGCGATCGGCATTCATCTGCCGCATGTCGTCATTCTGCCGGGCGACCGACTTTGATTCAGGCGGGAGAATCTGCTGTTTAAGCGGGTGCAGCAGAATCAGCAGCTGCGCAAACCGGCTGCGGGGATTCTTCAGGGGTTCAACCGTCACCCGCAGCTTTTCCGCCTGATTATCCGACCCGGAGCTGACGCCGGAATAACTAACCGGAGTACCGTCCCGCAGAGCACGCTGTACGGCTCCGGTGACCGCCGTCCGCAGTTCCGGATCGAACATATCCAGGGCATCGCCCGAAGGCCGCCCGGGTTTGGTTTTCAGATACCGCTCCGCTCCGCCGAAGACATGCAGCAGCTCCCGTTTTTCATTAATCAGCACGCCCGGCGGCATGTGCGAATCGAGAATCGCATCGTAAGCATGAATCAGGTTGGCATCCGCCGGGCCTTTTAAGCCCGCGGCAGAAGAAACATGCAGTCCCTGGCTGGTCTGCAGCCCCTTGCTCAGCGGCAGTTCCATATCGCCGGGCAGCCGCACCTCGTGCTTTTTCCGGTACAGCTTCCAGTGAGAATCGACGACTTCCAGTTCCTCCAGCAGTTCTCCAGGGCTTTCACTGGGCCCGAGGAACAGCCATCCGCCGGTCTTCAGACCGAAGTGAAACAGTAACAGGGCCTTCCGCTGGGCCATGTTCTGAAAGTAAATCAGCAGGTTACGGCAGGTGATCAGATCGAGCCGGGTAAACGGAGCGTCGGAGATGACATTATGGGTAGCAAACACAATCATCTGCCGCAGATCGGGCACGACATGATAACCGTCCCGTTTCCGGTTGAAGTAACGCTCAAGCCGATCCGGAGCCACATCGGTCAGCGCTTCATCCCCGTAAATCCCGGCACTGGCATAATCCAGTGACGCCCGGTGCACATCAGTCGCAAAGATTTTCACATTAATGGGCTGGCCGGCTTCTTCCAGCTGTTCGTGGATGATCATTGCCAGGGAATAGGCTTCTTCGCCGGTGGCGCAGGCAGCCACCCAGATACGAAGTTCCTCCTGGCCGGCGGCTTTGCGGACGAGGTCGGGTACCACCTCAGTTTCGAGTTTGAGGAAGGCCTCGCGGTCGCGGAAGAAACGGGTCACCCCGATCAGCAGATCCTTATACAGGGCATCCAGTTCCTGTTTGTCGGTTCTCAGCCTCTCGGCATACTGCTCCACCGTTCCCGCGCCAACCATCGACAGCCGTCGCTGGATCCGGCGGCTCACCGTGTTGGGCTTATAGTGCGAGAAGTCGATGCGGTAGACATCTTTCAGCATTTTGAACACCGCATCGATGCCTTCGCCCGGCAGCTGGTCATCAATCTGCGCCGCGTTCCCGAAGGGCAGCCGCAACGCATAATTCACCAGCGCAGCGGGAATGGTTTCCGGCGGCATCACCTGATCCACGATGCCCGTCTCAATAGCTGACTGGGGCATCCCGTCGAACTTGGCGGTCTCTCTCGTTTCGCAGAGCACCAGCCCGCCCGACGTGTGAATATCGCAGATGCCGCGGGAGCCATCGCTGCCGGTTCCCGACAGTATCACGCCGATGGCCTGTTCACCCACATCCTGGGCGAGGGACCGGAAGAACCGGTCGATGGGCATGGTCAGCGGTCGTTTGGGGTCTTTATCAGTCAGCAGCAGCCGCCCGTTGGAGATGATCATCTCCTTCTTCGGCGGAATCAGATAGACGGAGTTCGCCTCCACCAGCATGCCTTCCTCGGCGCGGTGAATCGGCATGGAGGTGTACCGGGCCAGAAGCTCGTCCATCAGGCTCTTGAAATCGGGGGACAGGTGCTGAATCACCACGAAGGCCATGCCCGTGTCGCAGGGCATGTTTGTGAACAGCCGTTCCAGAGATTCCAGCCCGCCCGCCGAAGCGCCGATTCCGACGACATAAGATGGAGTCCGCGCATCCTCCGCACCGGGTCGGGCAGCATCTGCTTCAGTGGTTTCGAAAGCGTCGTTGTCTTCGCCACTGTCTGCGGTGGG